>NZ_JAUBUG010000051.1:41107-55803 GCF_036705345.1 Microcoleus sp. B3-D2 | reverse complement strand
CAAGCTATTAAAGCGAGGGTTAATCCTGCTGTGCAGACCCCATCTTTAATACCCCTGGTTTAGACCTGAATCCTTACCACTCATCCTTCTTCCTTCTTCCTTCTTCCTTCTTCCTTCATATTATGAAAATTCACTGGTATCCCGGTCACATTGCCAAAGCGGAACGGGCATTAAAAGAACAGCTAAAGCGGGTAGATGTGGTGCTCGAAGTCCGAGATGCCCGCATTCCCTTGGCTACTTTTCACCCCCAAATGCCGAGCTGGGTGGGCGGCAAGGCGCGAGTCTTGGTCATCAACCGCATGGATATGATTACGCCTCGATCGCGCGAGGCTTGGGAAACATGGTTTGAGGCCCAGGGGGAAACTGCGTATTTTACCAATGCCGAGCACGGTCACGGAGTAGACGCTGTGGCGGATGCAGTGCAGAATGCTGGGGTGCAGCTAAATAAAAGAAGGTTCGATCGAGGTATGCTGCCCCGTCCAGTCCGCGCAGTGGTAATGGGATTTCCCAATGTCGGAAAATCTGCTTTAATTAATCGGCTGTTAGGGCGGAGAGTGGTAGATAGTGCCCGCAGAGCTGGAGTAACTAAATCGCTCCGATGGATTCGCATTTCTGACGAAATTGAATTATTAGACGCCCCCGGAGTGATCCCAACCCGAATTAACAATCAAGAAAATGCCATAAAATTAGCTATTTGCGAAGATATTGGTGAAGCAGCTTACGACAATCAGGTAGTAGCAGCAGCGATGGTAGATTTGCTCCGAGGGCTGCAAGCGGCTGATGAGACTTTGATATCAATATCTGGTTTCAAATCCAGGTATAAATTAGATCCAGCTTCTAGTAATGGTGAAGATTATTTGCACGAGGTAGCAAAAGACAGGTATAAAGGAGATGTCGAACGAACGGCGCGGCAGATGTTAAACGATTTTAGAACTGGTGTTTTGGGTCAACTTACTTTGGAGTTGCCGCCCGCTTGATCGGATTCGTACCCTACAACTAATCAGAAACCGTATTCAATAGTGAGTTGCGGGCGCTGAGAATGTGAACTTCGTCTCCTATGTGTAATATTTTTTCTGCTGCGTGAGGTGCGACTCGCGTGTTAACAATCAGCCGACTAAAGTGATTTAAATGGCCTTTTTTTACCAAGTCAGGCATGATTTCCTTCTGCTTGGCTGTTAGTATATTTTTAAAATTGGGATCGCCTGGTTTCGCCCCATAATTTCGCGTAGATAGGATATATGGCTGACCCGGATTAATAGCTTCAAATATTACTGTCCCTATTTTAAACCTAACAATTTCATCGGCTTGTGAGAAAAGTTGGTCTTCCCAAAAAGCCGGGACATCTCCTATTTCAATATTAGCTCGCAAGCGATGGCGCATCTCGTTAACGCAAACTCTCGGAAACCAAGATGCAACTTCGGCAATTGTTGCGGTACTGATAATGCTTGGCCCTGGTGCAGCGGTATTGTCGGGAAAACCTGTCAGCAAGTTTTCAATTAACTTGACGGGGAAACCGAAGTAGTTGCTCAACCAAGATTCTATTCCCGGGCGTTCTCTATCTACATGAAAAAAAAATTCTTGTTCGGTGTCTTGTATTTTCAGGCCGGCAATTCTCTTTTTGATGTCAAAGGATAAGCGTAGAAAACAGACTCCGCTGTTGCGCTTAGTGTTAACAAATTCTCCGGCTGCATCGCAGATTGCAAAAGAGCGATCGCCTTCTAGAGCTCCGCTGGCTAGAATAGTTGCTTGACTGACTGCTATGCCGTCAAGGGACTTGACCGGATAGATATGAATGCTGGCGACGTAGGACATTTCGAGCCATTGATAAATAATTGTCGTTTTAGATACATTCTAGCATCCCCTGTCTGCAGAAGGATGACAGCAGTTGACTTTACTAAATAAAATATGAATGAAATAAAAATTGGTCACTTTTTTGAAGTTTACATTGTGCCGGAGTGGCGTGTAAAGAAAAATCAAATAAGTCGGGCCAAGCTTGCGGTAGATATTATGCTATAAAATAGAAAAAATTAAACAATTGAACCGAGTTATAAGCAATGACTGAAAGCGGAAATAGAGGCATGATTTCGAGACGCAATTTAATGTTGAAGGCTGGTGCAGGGATGTTGGCGGCCAGCTTGGTACCTGCGTTTTTACAAGCCGAAGCAGCAAAGGCCGAGGCAATCTCTGAGCTTACTCCTAACAGTGCTCTTCAGAAATTGATGGAGGGAAATCAACGCTACATTGAGCAAAAACGGACATTTCCCGACCAAGCTCGATCGCGAATTGTAGAAGTAGCACAGGGTCAACATCCGTTTGCAACCATCCTGGCTTGTTCTGATTCGCGCGTTGCTCCCGAAATTATTTTCGACCAAGGATTGGGGGATTTATTTGATATCCGAGTAGCGGGCAATTTTCTCGACGATGTGGTTCTCGGAAATATAGAATATGCGGCCTTAGAATTAGGCGTGCCGCTATTAGTAATTCTGGGTCACGAACGCTGCGGTGCTGTCAAAGCAGCTTTAGATGGTAAAGCTGTTCCGGGTCACATTAGCACTTTGGTGGCGGCGATTAAACCGGCAGTTGATTCGACCAAAGGTCAAACAGGCGATGCGTGGGATAACGCAGTCAGAGCTAATGTGAAAATGAATGTAAATAATTTACAATCCTCGTCGCCTATTTTAGCGGAAGCAATCAAAGCGGGCCAGCTTAAAGTTGTTGGGGGCCGCTACGATTTGGATAGCGGCAAAGTAGAGATAATTGCTTGATTTTGCTGGTTGCATCTCATATCAATTCCGGTTGCACCGGAATTATTGTTGACTGTTGACTGTTGACTGTTGACGGGCGGGTCGAAAAACTGAATGGTTGAGTGTTAACTGTTGACTCGATTTTATTATTCCGATGCAACCGGAAACGATATCATATCTTGGAATATTTTTAATGAACAGGCAAGATGACTGTTCCACAATCCGAGAATTTGATTGTAGGGTGGGCATCCTGCCCGCCCATAAAAGCCATAATTTCAATTACATTAAACCCATTTCTTGCAGTCCCCGGCGCAGGCGTTCTGCTTCAAATGGGCGGCGCTGTTCGTGAAGGGCGATCGCTCTTTTAAATTCTGCTAAACTTTCTGGCATTTTGCCAATTTTGAGCAAGGCTACTGCCAAGTTTTGATGAGCTTCCGCGTGTTCGGGATCGATTTTTATCGCTTGTCGGTAATAGGCGATCGCATGTGTTAAATTTCCGGCTGCTTTCAGCGTCAGCCCTAAGTTGTAGTGACCTGCTGCAAAATTGGGGTCAATTTTTAAAGCTGCTTTGTAAGCTTTTTCAGCAGATTTCAAATCTCCTTCATCTTTGAGCAAATTGCCCAAATTATTGTAAGCGCCCAACTTGAGCGGCGGGAAAACATCTGTATTAATTGCCGCTTGATAGTGTTCTTTTGCTTTGGCAAACTGCTGCTGCTGGCGATATGCAATTCCCAAATGATAGTTGAGTTCGTAAAGAATAGAATCATCAATTGCAGCAGCAGTCAAGCCCCTGGTTAATAAATTAATTCCCCGCGCCAGTTGCCCGGTTTCTACATACAAAGCGCCTAATTTGCTACAAGCATAAGCATCGTCTGGATAATAAGCGATAAAGCGTTCCATTGCTGCTTGAGCTTTTTGGAATTTACTTTTTGCGGCGATCGCATCTTTTTGATAACCAGAGTGCCAAATCGCCACATCGGGGAGAGAAGCTATTTTCCAATTTGGTTCCCTGTGCACAATCTCAGCCACGCTGTCGTCTACCATTGCGTGGTAAGGGCGAGAAAAGCGGATATCCAGGCGATTGCGAAACAAGCGCGACACTAGGGAATAGGGAGATTGAGAGGCACCGATTTCTTGGCGGATGAGATTGATTAGCAGCAGTCGATCGCTCGCAATTGCCTGCTTTATTTGAGGTTGAATCTCCGGTACCAAAACCTCATCGGCATCCAACACCAAAATCCAGTCGCCCTGGGCGTGCTTCAGACACTCATTGCGCGCCGCTGCGAAGTCGTCGCACCATTCAAAGTCATAAACCCTCGCCCCGGATTCTCGGGCAATTTCACGGGTGCGATCGCCCGATCCCGTATCCACCACCACCATTTCGTCAACAACACCCTTAACGCTGTCCAAAGTCCGCGACAGTGTTGCCTCTTCATTCTTCACAATCATGCACAGAGTCAGATCCATCGGGCGCAAACTTTCCTCATTTCACAGAAATATTGTAAATTTTTTAACCACCAAAACACAAAAAGTCCCAGAAAAGATTCTCCTATTTCCCTTTGGCTTTGAGCATAAGTACCTTTCTTCCCTAGAAAAAGTGGGTTAACTCTTTTGAGATATTAAAAAGCCTCAAACTGGGACGATTCATGAGAAATCCTACCACTTTCGGTTCCTCCCTACGGTAGAGGTAAGTGCCCGATAGCGGTTGTTATTCTAAGAACATAAGACAAGGCACGAGAAAAGTTTAAGTATTCAGGAGAAAGAGAAATGGGAATTATCGCTTGGATCGTTTTAGGACTGATTGCCGGTGCGATCGCCAAAGCCATTTACCCGGGAACTCAAGGTGGCGGTTTTCTGGCAACAACTGGTTTAGGAATTTTGGGCGCCCTAGTGGGAGGTTATCTAGGTCAAGTCTTACTGGGGACGAGCGGGGGAGCTTCGTTCGGAGCATTGACTCTACCCAGCATAGCTTTTGCAGTTGTAGGTGCGATCGTTCTACTTTTCATCTGGGGATTGTTAACTCAGCGTGCAGCATAATAAATATTGCCAATTCCCAGTCGATCGACTTTTAGGGTATTCATAAACCCGGTTTCTTCAAGAAACCGGGTTTTTCAGTTGTTGGTAGGATGCGTCACCCTACTTTTACCAAATCCGCGTGAAAAACCCCGATCAGACTCAGCGCTTGCAACGGTTCAAGAGCAAAACTTTCGTCCTAACAGAGGGGACTGAAGAATAAAGGGGTAAAAATCCCGGAGTTGGTATTAATTAATCAATCCGCAAATTGAAAGGCAAGCGAACATAAACCCCCTGCGGGTCGTTCATCGACTTGATCACAGCCAATTCATCTTGCATTTTCTTAAATTCGGCCGTTAGCGGGTCGAGTTTGGCGGCTGGTTTCAAAACGTGAACGCCTGAAATTCTTTCCAAAATTCGCTCCTCCAAAGTGCGGCGTTTTGGATATTCTTCCAACTTCCAATCGTCGCCGAGTTTAGCTTGCTTCGCCGCCTCTCTGACAGCATCTTCAAGACCGCCAATTTCATCGACTAAACCCAACTGTTTCGCGGCAGTACCAGACCACACCCTGCCTTGAGCAATTTCTTGTACCTTGTTTTTCGGCAGTTTGCGGGAGTTGGCGACTTTAGTAATAAATCGATCGTAAATGCGATCGACTATCCTCTGAATATTCGCCAATTCTTGAGGATTTTTGGGACGGGAAACCGTGTTAGTATCCGCAAACCGGGCGGTTTTCACAACGTCCCAAGTCAGGCCGTTGTTAGCAGCCAACTTTTCGGCGTTAAACAGCATTCCAAAAACGCCGATCGAACCGGTAATCGTATTGGGTTCGGCAAAAATGCGGCTGGAACCCATCGAAATCCAATAGCCGCCGGAAGCTGCTAAATTGCCCATCGAAACGATAACGGGTTTCTTTTTGCCCGTCAGCATAACTTCGCGCCCAATGACTTCGGCCGCCGTCGCGCTGCCTCCTGGACTGTTGACGCGCAAAACCACTGCTTTTACGTCGTTATCTTCTCTAATTTTCCGCATTTCTTGAGCGATGCGATCGCCTCCTACTTGAGTCGGGCCCCCTTCGCCGTCTACAATCTCTCCCTCGGCGTAAAGTATAGCAATTTGGTTTTTATTGTTAGCGCGAGTTGAGTTTTTATTCTCAGCAACTCTTGCGTAATTTTTCAAACTAATTTGTTTGAAAGATTTGTTTTCGCCATCGATTCCTGTGAGTTTTTTAAGTTCAGTCGATATTTCGTCAAAGTATACAACTTTATCAACTAACTTGCTTTTTAGAGCTTCGTCAGCCATCAAAGTTCCGCCATTATCTGCAAGCGCTTGCAGTTGCGGAACAGTCACTTTGCGACTCGGGGCGACAGTTTGCAGGTATTCTCCCCACATATCTCCGAGCAACTTTTGAGTTTGCTGGCGATTTTCGGGACTCATTTTTGTGAGCAAAAACGGCTCAACGGCTGACTTGTATTTGCCGACGCGAGTCACTTGCACTCCCAGGCCGTATTTCTCCAAAGCACCGGTGAAAAACATTGCCTGACTGCTAAAACCGTTGATTTCCAAAGCGCCGTAAGGATTGACTGCAATTGTATTAGCAACGGAACCGAGGTAATAATCTCGCTCCTTCCAGTCCATCTGGTAAGCAAAAATGGGTTTTTTGGCATCTCGAAAACGCTGCAGGGCCGATCGAACTTCTTTGAGATTGGCAAACCCGCTGCTGCTCGAATCCGAGCTACCTTCGAGATAAATGCCAACTATTTTCGGGTCTTTTTTCGCATATTCGATCGTGTCTAAAACAGTCCGCAGCGTCACTGTATCGCCGGAATCTTCCGAAAGCACTTCTTCAATCGCCGCGCCAGTGCTACGGCTCGGTTTGCTGTCGGTGATATTTAAAGAAAGGTCTAATACCAATACCGACTTATCTTTAACTTGCGGGCCCGAATCTTTGGACGAGGATGCCGCCATAGCAATTAGCACTACCAGTCCTCCCAATCCGATGCTGCCCAGCAGCAGCAGTCCTAGGAAGGTTCCCAGTAAACTTGCACAGGTATATTTTAGGAAATCTTTCATTAGATAATTGGTAATTAGTGATTAGTTATTAGTCATTAGTCATTAGTTATTAGTGAGAGCAAATCCGGTGAAAGCGGAATGATACCGAGCGTGTGAGCGGGAGGCTCGCACTGCACTCGGAAAAATATTATTCCGATGAAGCGCGAAAACGATTTTATTGGTAATTCCTGCAACTAGGATTTAGCAATTATCCGCTGTCGTTAGTTATTAGCTAATGACTTTTGACTGCTGACTAATGACTTTTGACTGCTGACTCACTTTTATCTTAACCTTTCCAAAACCCCAGAATGTTTTAGCTCATCCAAATTAGCGCAGCCCGTACAGAACATCACGGTAGCGATTTCTGCAATTAAAACCTCAGCTAGGAGGGCTGCGGCTGATTCCGATTCCGCTGCCGCTTGCAGAAACGGCCGCGCCAGTCCCGCAATATCCGCGCCAAGAGCGAGAGCCTTCGCTGCATCCAATCCATTCTGCAAGCCTCCAGAGGCAATCAGAGGAACATCCGGCGCTACGGCGCGGGTGCTGACAATGCACTCGGCTGTCGGTATTCCCCAGTCGGCAAAGGTTGCGCCCAACCTGCGCTGCTTGCTATCTTTAGCTCGCTCTCCTTCTATTTTGGCCCAAGAAGTGCCTCCTGCTCCGGCAATGTCGATCGCACCTACCCCAGCGGCGAGCAATTTCTTTGCCATCTTTCCTGAAATACCGTTGCCGACTTCTTTAGCAATTACTGGCACTGGTAATTTAGCGCACAATTTGGCAATTTTATCTAGGAGTCCTTTAAAGTTAGTATCACCTTCGGTTTGGACGCACTCTTGCAGCGGATTGAGGTGCAAAATTAGGGCATCTGCTTCTAAAATATCAACAATTTTTTGGCACTCTTCCAAACCGTAATTGTAGTTTAATTGAACTGCTCCGATATTGGCAAACAGCAGAATATCTGGAGCGCGGCGACGGACGGCAAATGTAGAAGCTAGTTGAGGATTTTCTACGACGATTCGCTGGGAACCGACTCCCATTGCTAGTTTGTATTCTTGAGCGACATCGGCGAGGCGATAATTGATTGTCTGGGCTAATTCTGTGCCACCTGTCATCGAGGAAATTAGCAGGGGAACGGCTAGTTTTTTGCCTAGAAATGTGGAGGTTAAATCAATTTCAGTGCGATCGAGTTCTGGCAAACAGCAGTGCTCAAAACGGTAGCGTTCGAGGCCGCTGGTAGTTTCGCGAAATTGTACGTCTTCTTCGAGGCAAATCCGCAGGTGGTCTGCTTTGCGGGTTTCAGTTTGCGAGGGGGAGGTTAGCGGCAAGTTCACAATGGCTATTTGGCGAAAGAGTTGTGATTTGGGAATATAGCAATTTTATTTCATTTTTGAATTTTTTAATGAACCGCAGAGAGCGCAGAGGGCGCAGAGGAGAAGAAAATAGAGAGGTGCGTAAATCCTGCCAGGGTTGCTGTATTATCCAGGAACAGTCAGCGGCATTCCGTTATCGGAAGGTTTTAACTTGAGTAAAAAAGGAACTGCTTTTTGCACCCATGCTTTGACTGATGTGTAACTTGCCGCATCTTCTCCGAAACAAATTTCGAGCATATCCGTGTGAATTATCCCCGGATTCAAAGGAACTGCTGCCATACCTGCAGGCAATTCTTGAGCGAGCGATCGCGTAAGTCCTTCTATTGCCCACTTGGAAGCGCAATAGGGCGCGACTTCCGGCGAAGTTGACCTTCCCCAACCCGAACTAAAGTTGACAATTATGCCGCTTTTTCGAGCAATCATTGCCGGGACAAAGTGACGAATTACATTAGCCGTACCTTTAATATTAACATCAATTACCTGGGAAAATTCTTCATTGCTGACATTCCAAAGAGGCGCGAGATGATTAGCTACACCTGCATTATTAATTAGCAAATCTGGCGGCTCATTTTTTGCCAAACTTTCTGTTGCCCAAGCTTTTATTTGCTCGTCGCTGGTGACATCCAAACAAGTAAAATGATGGGGCGCACTATATTTTTGGTTGAGTTTTTCCACCGCTTCTGAAGAACGGGCGCATCCCACAACTGTATGTCCCAATTCAATAAACTTTTCGGTCATGGCAAGACCGAGACCGCGACTGACTCCGGTAATTACAATTAATTTTGTCATAGAGTTGCTCCAAGTTTGACATTAAGTAATAGAATACATATTGACTGGTGAATTGACAAATCGATCGCAGGGGAAAAGCATGAAAGTTAAAGCAGCCGTTGCTCGCAGTGCCGGCAAACCTTTGAGCATTGAAACGGTTGATCTAGATGGGCCCAGGGCTGGAGAGGTGTTGGTGGAAATTAAAGCCACGGGTGTTTGTCACACTGACGCTTACACTCTTTCCGGTGCCGATCCTGAAGGCTTGTTTCCTGCTATCTTAGGCCACGAGGGAGCCGGGATTGTCGCAGAAGTTGGGGCGGGAGTCACGAGTGTCAAAGTGGGCGATCGGGTAATTCCTCTCTACATTCCCGAATGCCGCAACTGCGAATATTGTTTGAGCCGCAAAACTAATCTCTGTCAAGCAATTCGCGTGACTCAAGGCCAGGGAGTGATGCCCGACGGCACGAGTAGGTTTTCTATAGATGGGCAGAAACTTTACCATTACATGGGAACTTCTACCTTTGCTAATTATACAGTATTGCCGGAAATTGCAGTAGCAAAAATTCGCGAAGATGCTCCTTTTGATAAAGTTTGTTTGATCGGCTGCGGCGTAACAACTGGCATCGGCGCTGTCATTAATACTGCGAAAGTAGAGCCTGGTTCTAATGTGGTAGTTTTCGGTTTGGGCGGCGTGGGTTTGAATGTAATTCAAGCGGCTCGCCTGGTGGGAGCTAACATGATTGTCGGCGTAGACTTGAATCCCGACAAGCGAGAGATGGCGGAAAAATTCGGCATGACTCACTTTGTCAATCCCCGCGAAGTGGAAGGCGATTTAGTCCCTTATTTGGTAGATTTAACCAAAGGCGGAGCTGATTACAGTTTTGAATGTATCGGCAACATTAATGTGATGCGCCAAGCTTTGGAATGCTGCCACAAAGGTTGGGGCGTGAGCGTAATTGTTGGGGTAGCGGGAGCCGGTCAAGAAATTAGCACCCGCCCGTTTCAGCTAGTAACTGGCCGCGTTTGGAAAGGCACGGCTTTTGGCGGGGCAAAAGGCAGAACTGATGTTCCTAAGATTGTTGATTGGTACATGGACGGTAAAATTGATATTGATAGTTTGGTATCTCGGGTAATGCCGATCGACCAAATTAACGAAGCTTTTGATTTAATGCACAAAGGCGAAGTAATTCGCACAGTGTTGACATTTTGAGTTTTTGAACGAAGAAGCAAGAGAGAAGACGGAAGAAGGAAGACATGACTTACGGAAAAAGTGGTTTTACGCGCTATCTATAGCCGTAAGGTACACGGCTGCACCCTACATAACTTCTCTTTTCTCTCTGCCTCTGCGTCCTCTGCGCCCTCTGCGGTTAATAAAAAAAATTCCTTCAAAAATGAAATAGAATTAATATGATATCAGAATCCCTAAAACAGCACAAAGAACAGAAAAGTTTCGGTGGCAAACTCGGCTTTTATAGCCATCAATCCTCTGCTTGCAACAGCGAGATGAAATTCGCTGTTTACCAGCCCCCGCAAGCTTTATCTCAACCCGTACCAGTTTTGTATTTTCTATCAGGTTTAACCTCCACGGAAGAAAACTTTATGGCAAAAGCGGGGGCGCAACAATTTGCGGCAAAATACGGGTTAATGCTGGTTGCGCCCGACACTAGCCCGCGCAATACTGGCATTCCTGGCGAAGATGAAGATTGGGATTTAGGAAGTGGTGCGGGTTTTTATGTTGATGCGACAGCCGCACCTTGGAATTCTCACTATCGGATGTACAGTTATGTGGTTGATGAATTGCCCAATTTAATCGCCGAAAATTTTCCAGCGATACCCGAAAAACAGGGAATTTTCGGTCATTCGATGGGCGGACACGGGGCTTTAATTTGCGCTTTGAAAAATGGATCTCGCTATCTTTCAGTTTCCGCTTTTGCGCCTATTTCCGCCCCAATGCGCTGCCATTGGGGACAAAAAGCTTTTGCAAACTACCTCGGCAGCGACCAACAGATTTGGAGGGCTTGGGATGCTAGCGAATTGGTGCTTGAGGCGCAATACAACCGCCCGATTCTGATTGACTGCGGCACTGCTGATTCGTATCTGGCTGACGGGCAGTTGTTGCCGGAAGTGTTTGCGGAGGCTTGTGCAAAAGCGGGACAGCCACTAACTTTAAGAATGCAGGAAGGTTACGATCATAGCTATTATTTTATAGCTAGTTTTATGGAGGAACACATTCGCCATCATGCGGCTGTTTTGTGCGGGTAGTTGCTAGCAGGAAGCAGGCTAAATGCCTGCTCCACTACAACTGGGTTAATTAAGATTAATCGGAAATACCCAGTCTTTGTACTTGCTGTCGCGATTTTCGATAATCCCGGTTAGTTTGTCCAAAATCTTTTCGGTGATGGGTCTATTTTGGGGCAATTGATAGTTTTCTACTCGGTTAATTGGCGTAATTTTGGCTGCGGTTCCGCACAGGAAAATCTCGTCTGCAATCAACAATTCTGATTTATCAACTGGTCTTTCTGTGATTTCAATTCCTAAGTCTCTAGCGATAGTGATAACGCTGTCTCTGGTAATTCCTTCGAGAATATCTTGCTCGAAACCTGGAGTAACTAATTTACCGTTTCTGGCGACAAATATGTTCATCCCTGAAGCTTCGCTGACTTTTCCCTGAGAATTCATCATGATCGCTTCGTCGAAGCCGGATTGTACTGCTTCTGTTTTAGCTAAAGCTGAGGTGATGTAAGCGCCGCTAATTTTACCTCTTAAGGGCAAACTGCGGTCTTCTTGGCGGTACCAAGAGCTAATTCTACAGTTGACTCCTTCTTTGGGCAAATAGTCTGATAGTTCTAATCCGTAGACAAAAAAGTCGGTTTCTACGTTGTGCAGTCGCGGGGCAATTCCTAAACTTGATGTGTAGATAAAAGGGCGGATATAAAATGATTTTGTTGGTTGGTTTTTCTGGACAAAATCAATGATTATTTGTTGGATTTTGCTGGATGGTAAATCGCAGTGAAGGAAGCTGGCACTTTGACTTAATCTTTGACAGTGGCGGTCTAATCTAAATAGCAATATTCGATCGGCATTTTGGGGGTCGGGTATTCCCCGCAACCCGCCTAAGACTCCGGTTCCGTAGTGCAGTGCGTGGGTAGCTATGGAAATTTTGGCGTCGGTAAAGGGGAGAAATTGGTTTTGAAAGTAGGCAATTGGTAGAAAACTATCCATGATTCAAGCTGGCGATGAGTTTGGCAGTCCGCTAGGAAAGCTGAATTTGGTTATATTACCATAAGTTATACCATTTGAGATTTGAGATTGAGAATGGCTGATTTGATAAGGGTTTGAAGCTTGCTTACAGTGGGATTTTTTTGAGACTGGTATTATTCTTTTGTTGTTAGAGCGATTGATAAAATAATATCAAAAGCCGTCTATTAGGTTGATAATTGTTTGGGGAAAGAGTGCGATCCTCTTCGAGGGCTTCGCTAACGACTACAAACAAAAATCAACCAAGGGGCAACTATGGCACGTAAATGTTTCATCATCGAAATGGGGATGGGGGTAGACCAGCACGGACAGGAACCGACTGTAGCCTGTGCAAGGGCTGTACGGAATGCGATCGCCCACAATGCTTTGCTGGGCGTCTGGGAAGTGGCGGGTTTGACTGACCCCAATCAGATGATTGTTGAGGTAAAGGTGGCTGTTCCTTACCCGGAACAAGTGCGGGAACAGGAGGTGTTGGCGGTGCTGCCTTTTGGCAGCAAAACTCTGATTGTGGAGCAAGGAGGCATGATTGTGGCAGGAAGGGCGATCGCCTCTCTGAATGATAAAAATGATGAAATGCTAATCGCTGTAGCGGCTGTGAGTGTTTTTGTGGAAACTGAGGACTAATTAATTTTGTGTTGTTTGAATAAATCTGCGGTGAAATACGATCGCCCGATCGCATTTGCTTGTTTGGGCGATCGGGCGATCGTACGCCTGTCTGTTAAAAAATGATTAATTTAGGCTAAGTTGTAGGGTGCCCCGGAGATATGGCATGAAATATCGTTGAAAATCTGAGCCTCTGAGGCACGCTATAACTGCATCTGTTCAACGGTAAGGTTTATTTGCGCCTACCTAGTTAATTTTGAAGTTTTAATGGATAATTTTTAATTTCTCAGGCGGCCGGGTATGTAAGCAATCCAGCAAAACCCTACGATTAATAACAGCCACGTCGCTGTAATATTGCTGCCCAACAAGCTGCGGAGAAAATCTTCCATTGTTCTCAAAAATTATAGGGTTTAAAAGAATCTATTGCTGTTTCCTCTCGGATCGGCAAAGGTAGAGTGCGATTGGCTTTTAGGCAATCGTACTCTACCTCCTCTACCTCCTATTTGGGCTGGCTGGTATCTGCCAACATTTGGTTAACCATTTGCAAGTGCGCCTGAAGGTTCGGCAGCTTCTGGGTGGCCCAAGCCTTCAAGTCGGGATCTTGTCCCTTTTGAGATTGAGCCTGAAACAGAGCAATAGCCTGATTGTGGCTCTCGATCATAGCCTGCTTGTAAGCAGCATCAAAACTTGTACCCGAGAGTCCCGAAAGTCGCTCCATCAAAGCTGTGTTCTGGCTGCTCATTTCGGTTGGCAGTTTTACGCCTTTTTGCATTGCTACCTGCATCAGTTCTTCATTAGCCTGGGTGTGTTCCTTAACCATTTCTTGCCCGTATTGTTTCACACCAGCACTAGAACCGCGCTGCACTGCCAATCTGCCGAGTTCCACTTCCAGCATACCAAGTTGACCTGCTTGCATGACAAAGTTTCTGTCTTGGCTGCTGAGAGAATTAGGCGAAGTTTCGCCACCTGTTGGAGTGTTGGGAGAACGGCTGGGAGTGTTGTTGATGGGGCTATTTGGAGAACGGCCGGGAGTGTTGTTGGTGGGGGTATTTGGAGAGTTGGGAGAACGGCCGGGAGTGTTGTTGGTGGGGGTATTTGGAGAGTTGGGAGAACTGCCGGGAGTGTTGTTGGCGGGGGTATTTGGAGATTGAGGAAGAGTAGCATCGTCGGCTTGGTTATCAGCAAGCTCAAGAACCCGATCGCCCGACTGGTTGAAGCCGTTAGTCTGGCGGTTTAATTCTGCGAATCCCGGCACAGCTATCAAGGAACTAACGCCGGCAATTCCGGCAACTGTTACCAATTTTTTGAACAAACTTTTGCGATTGAGTGAAGTCATGAATTTCTAAGCCTCTAAGTTGTTTTCAAAAGTACGTCAAGCGAAGCTATCCCGTAGGGAATCGCCCGAAACTACCGATGGGAGGGTGTACTGTTTTTCCGAAACAAGTTGATCAAACCAAACGCGCCCAAGGCACCCAGCCACCCTAAATTGTTGGGGCTATCGCGCCGAGCACTCAAAACTCCAGAATTAGTATCAGTCGGCGTCGATGTGGTACCGGTTGTACCGGTTGTACCGGTTGTGCCACTGCCGGTTGTATCGGTTGTACCCGTTGTGCCGCTGCCGGTTGTACCCGTTGTGCCGCTGCCTGTCGTACCAGTTGTACCGGTTGTACCCGTTGTACCCGTGCCTGTCGTATCGGTTGTACCCGTTGTACCCGTGCCAGTGATACCGCTTGTACCAGTGCCAGTCGTACCGCTTGTACCGCTTGTACCAGTGCCACTCGTACCGCTTGTACCGCTTGTGCCAGTGCCAGTCGTACCGCTTGTACCGCTTGTACCAGTGTCACTCGTACCGCTTGTACCGCTTGTGCCAGTGCCAGTCGTACCGCTT
>NZ_JAUBUG010000051.1:0-41007 GCF_036705345.1 Microcoleus sp. B3-D2 | reverse complement strand
CCGCTTGTACCGCTTGTACCAGTGTCACTCGTACCGCTTGTACCGCTTGTGCCAGTGCCAGTCGTACCGCTTGTACCGCTTGTACCAGTGCCAGTCGTACCGCTTGTACCGCTTGTACCGCTTGTGCCGGTACCAGTCGTACCGCTTGTACCGGTGCCTGTGGTATCAGTCGTACCGCTTGTGCCAGTCGTACCGCCCGTGCCAGTCGTACCGCTTGTGCCAGTCGTACCGCTTGTGCCACTGCCGACGCTACCGCCTGCACCGCCGCCTGCACCGCCACCTGCACCGCCCGACTGGGCAGAAGCAGGCACTGCGAAGGAAACCGTTGCTAAACCTAAAGTACAAGCGCTTGCTAAAACAGCTTTCAACAATTTAGAAGATTTCATGGTAATGCTTGCTTTTACGTAGAGTCTTGCGATCGCTTGTGATGCCAAAACCGCAGGGTCAAATTGACAGCGTAACGTGTAAATTTTCTAACCTTCGCTACGGAATAATGAAGGTAAGGGAGCAAATTTAGTCCCGTTCCCTCTATAATTTTTCCCTGATTAATTACACCGTCGCGTTAACAGTTTATAAGCTATTACGTATGCTTCAAGTTCGCCATTCATCTTTAGGAATATTTGAGAAAATGGCTTTTTATTTCAGGTGGTGGATGAAATTTGATTGAGCGGCCGACTAGCTCAATCAAAATTTGTGTACGGGGGATAGAAACCGGGCTGATATGAAAAATTTTGGTTGAGTAACGAGACATATACGAATCAACCGGGTTTCTGAGACAAGCGCGTGGCTCTTCCTATAAATTTTCCCCGGCAGCAGGTGCTTTGAGCCAGAAATTATTGATTTTATCACCGTCAATCTTGGGTTAGTCCTATGCCAGAGGAGTTAGTTTTAAATTTTATTGAGCGCTATTTTTCCTTAACTTGCTGCTGGCAATTTTGCCCCTCGTAGCCTACCGCTCAAACTTTCTCAGGAAACTAAATTATCTCAAAACGCCCGATGGCTCGCTCTGAGTCGCCAGAACACCTGCACTCCCCCAACAGCAAGGCTTTTGACTGGGATTTGAGTTGCCTCAAACACGAAGGCCTACTGAGGGCTATCCGAGTCGTGCCCGCGCGACATGAAATTAACCAACGGCGGCGCAGTCGTCAGAATTGCTTGTGAGTGCGATCGGCTAAACTCTGATATAGTAAACCCAAAACTATGCCAGATAGCGCTTATTCTCTAACACATTTCACAAGCAGACATCAAGTATGCTGTATCGAATTATTGCCAGAATTGGCTATTTAATGTTCATCGCTTTTTCTAAATTCGCAAGTGAAAAAGCCGAAATCAGATTAATGACTGTTTCAGAAAAGAAATTACCCAAATCCGGGGCAACCAGCAACGGCAAGTCAATTCCCTTCGCCATTCAGAAAAAATATAATATTACATCTGTCTTGGGAATGAGAAAAATGCGGTTTAAAACTTGCTTTTAGAGAGATGAAAGTAGTTGCTTCTTGTATATAAGATGAAAATTATGTTTAATAATTAGAGGTCATTATGCCAGAACAACAATTTGACACCTTACCTTCGGAAGCACAAGAACTCCCCCAAGGGGCCAAACAAATTTTTCAGGCGGCTTTTAAGAGCGCTAGTGAAGATGGAATGAGCGCCGATGGTGCTACTAGCGTTGCTTGGAACAGCGTAAAATCTGAATACGTTCAAGGCGAAGGTGGCACGTGGCATCACAAGGGCGACGATACTAACCAAACCCGCAAATCTGTACAGTCTGGTGGCAATTAGTTATCAGCCATCAGTAATATCGTGTCCGCTAACATAACCCCTATCCGTTGTTTAGTGAGGGCTTCATTCCTCAAATTTTGAGGAGAACGAAGAATCCTCACTACCAACCCATTGCAGCGACGTTATTCTAGCGGGCATGAGCTCATCAGTCATTAGCACTGTACTCATTACTTGTGGTTAATGCTTTACGTTGATACCTGTTGGAATCGCGGTGGTACAGAAGTTAATGCAGCCTGTTAATCGGCTGGCCCATATCCCATTGCAATTCGGCTAAAACGAGCAAGCTAAATACCATTACGGTTCCCGTAAATAGGAAAGACCAACCGCCCGTGTAAGGCAAAATTAAAATCCCGAACAGGTGAAATAAACTTGCTGCTAAAAGCGCGCGCGATCGCACTGCAAATCCAGTCCCCAAATACCCTATTCCGCTCATTCCCAACCACAGGGGACAGAGATTCGCCAACACTTTTCCCCAACGGAGAAAAATTGCTAAATCGGTCAGCAGCAATCCTAATAACATTAGTATTACCCAACCGTAAAGCACCCAAGCCAGGCGTTCTATTTTGACCCAAGAGTATGTCATGCTTACCATTGCTGCTGTACCTACGAGGCTGAGCGCTGACCACAAACCTGCTTGCAGCATCCAACTCACAGAAAAAAATTGTGGTGTGCCGAAGATGGGTATTAACAGCAAACTCCACAGCAAGCAAGTTCGATCGAGACAAGTATAAAATTGTGAATAAAATCGATCTTTGCCAAGGGGAAACTGAACCTGCCAAAGCCCTTCTAAATCTTGAACCTCGATGTTAAGCTGTTTCCGGCGCAGAGGCGGAACTGAATAATTAAAAAAGGTCATATCTGACAATATTAAAATTTACCATCATTTGCTTAGGTACTATCTCACCAGCAATCGCTATATAATTGCAATCTGTCAATCGGATTAATCTAGTTAATTTCGATAATCTGTCGGCAGTAATAGTTATTCGATCGCACCCGATAAAACAGGAAGAGAGAGATTGCACAAGTTGATAAAATAGCTCTTGCGACAGATGGCTGGGATATTAGTTATTCGATACTTTTAAAATAGTCAACTTTGTTACAGAATTTATGCTCACTTCATCCCATCCTCTGAAACAGGTATTCCACTGCCCGGAAGAATCTGATTTTTACGCGCACTGCTTGGAAAGTTTAGTGTTAAATGCTAGTGACAATTCTCGACTTATCGTAGAGTTTGGTTCAGGAGAGGGAAGTCCAGTTATTAAGTCTTTGCTGAGAAGTGATTTTGAGGGGACAATACAGGGATTTGAGCTAAATAATGTAGCTTGGAAAATTGCTCAGTCTCAAATTAACGAATATCAACTGAGCGAAAAATACACTGTCAACAATTGCTCTTTTTTTGATTCGCCTTTATACGAGTCGGCGGATTGTGTCATCTCAAATCCGCCTTACTTGCCGGCGGTGGATGATAAGATTTACCAGCCGCTGTTGCACGGCGGGAGTGATGGTTCGACAATTGCTAAGAAACTTTTATCTTTGGGCTGCGATGAAGTTTTGCTGATGGTTTCTAGCTATTCTAATCCTGTGGGTTTGATAGATTATGCCTTGGATCGAGGCTACTCGGTTGCGAATTTTGAAATTGCACCTTTAAATTTTGGCTATTATAGCTCGGAACCCAAAGTGAAAAGCGCGATCGCCACTCTCAGAGAACAGGGAATGGCTTTTTATTCGGAAAATATCTATCTGCTGGCTGGAGTTTTGTTTAAGAAGCACCAAAAGTCGCAAAGAGATTTGTCGATCGAGCTAATTCAGTTAATGACAGCATTTTAAAATACAGTGCTGGTTGGGTGCCTCTGAGATGTTGCACCCTTGTCAGCAACAGGCAAGATGCCTGTTCCACAAGAAATACACTCTTTGTGGAACAGGCATCTTGCCTGTTCCTCAAAAGCTTATTGAGAACGGTGCAAGATCTAGGGTGCATCAATCTCTAACGCACCCTACTATCTAGCCGTTAATTCCGTTCTGTGGCTTGGATCGATCGCACTACAGCAGCCGCAGCCCGATCGCCGATCGACTTCTCCTGATCGTAGCCCAACACCAGCTCCCAAGCCTCCTGCGGATATCTATCAACCAGCGGAATCGCCACTTCATCCAACATCCAGCGACCGTGACGCTCGTCTTCTTTGATGTGGAGTTCCCAATAACCCATAGCAGCCTGCGAGAGGCCCAGACGCTGGGCGGCGGCTAGATAATTGCGGTAAGCGACGGGCCCCGCCACCTCAAAATAAGTGAGTCCGCCGTTATAGCGCAGAAAATGGCGCTTGCGTTCCGTCAGCAGAAAGTTGTGATTAATGCTTGCGAGCACTTGCCAAGGCACTAAATCGAAGTACGCTTCCGGTTCCGTACTCATATCGAATTCGGCCAGCATTTGAGCAAAAAAGGTCGAGTGCTTGCGGGGGAGGCGACCGCCGCCGTATTCTTCCATCAGCACTCGGGTAAGGGTGCACTGAATTTCGTTGCCGGCACCGCCGAGGATGCGAGAAAGGCGGCTGGCTTCCACTAAACCGTCAAAAGAGGCGATCGCCAGTAGGTGTTTGTATCCCTCTTCAGTCATCTGTTCCCGCTGGTAGCGATCGCTCTCGTTCAAAGGAGGATCGACATCGGCGGCCGCGCGATCGCGCAGGGCTTGCTTGACATCCGGCAATTTTTGCAGCGCTGCAACGTCGATTTGCGCCAGTTCCCACTGCTGCCAAGGTTCCTCAATGCGATCGCGCACAGAACGCAAATAGTGCGATCGCTCGTTGTTGTAGCGGCGCAAATCGTCGTACCAAAACAAGTTGAGGCGGTTGATGCGGTAAAGTACGCGCTGCAAGAAGCGGTGAGCGGCCTCATCGCCCGGTTCCTGTTGGTAAGCTGCTTGAATTGCATAGGCGATCGCGCTTTCAAAATCGCTGACAAGTAACGGTTTTGCCGCCACCGTCTTGTCTAAATCCTCGACTTCTAGCAAATTGACAAATTGCCGATCGGCTGCTTCATAATTTGGGGGTGGGGGTTGCTTTTTGGGAAGACTCGGCGAGTCGGAAGAAGGAAGTATCTCTAGGGTGTTTTGCATGGAATAAAGTTATGCTAACTCTAATTATTGTGCTGCCTGCCCAAACAGCCAACCGTTGCAGATTGCTGAGGATAATGGCTACTTTTCTTGAAGATAGCTAATCTGTCAGCACGATACACCTTTCTATTGATAGAGATTTGACAGAAATCAATTTGGTCACAACTGCCCCGATTCATTCCGAAAGCAGGGTGACTGAGGGAGACTTTATCAAACTCCGCAAAGTAATTGGGGCTAATATCTCGGCATCTTTTGGAGCCGGCACTCCTTGCCACCACGCTTTGATACCGCCTGAAAGCACAACAAAATTCAGGCTAATATCCTTAATTTTATTTGATAATTTCAGGTAACATGAGATTCTCATTAATGTCGATATTTATACTATATCCGGGTTTACAACCCCCGTTATTGTCATTGTTCACTGCGTGAAGCAATCGCAAACATTCTGCTTCTAGACAGAATGTTTTACATGAGCGGTTTTCAGACGAGTAAGCGTATTAATTTTTTGTCAGTAGGAGAGCGCCAAATAAAACCATCGATTTTTTAATTTTTTGAGGTTCACGAAAGGAGGTTTTTGTTTACGTATAAAAAAGGAAATTTTCCGTTCATCGCTGTCTGAGCGATAGATGAAATAGCGAGTTCCGTCTCCGAATCCCATAGTGCTATGAATAAAGATAACTTCCAGCACTCCGCCGTTTGCGATCGCCCTGACTTCTCCTCCCCGCGACAGCCCTTTAAATTTTTCAGGTAAACTAATTTTTATTCCCCGATTATAATCGTCTGTTGAACTTTGTTTCTCTCCTTTTAATTGCCCTGAATGAAGTAGAGCGACGATTTCTTCTCGGTGTTTGACATAAGCATTAAAGTTATTCACTGGATTCTCGTGGTAGAAAGCCTGGTTGAATCCAATCATCAGAAGCAATAAACTAGAAAAAAGGATCGATGTCTGACATAAAGCTAGTCTGCTGTAATTTCGCCACAGGTTTTTAATATCTCGTACCAACTTCCTAGTAGCGATCGCTGCTAGGAAAGTAGCAGGTAAAATTAAAAATCCCAAATCTAGGAACGTCATTGGCAAATGAATTTTTGGCAAAACTGGCAAATAAGAAATTGTAAAAAATATAGTGAACCCAGAAATAAGTAGGCTTACTATCACAGAGGAAATATTGGGTGTGTTGGCTTTGCGAGCTTTTCTGTCAGCGGTGAATTCAAGACGGTGTAAGTTTCTCATAGTCTCATCTTTTTCGCTCGATGTCTCTATTAAATCAGGTGGCTATTTGAGAACTTGAGTGAGTTCTCATCGACTTCTCATCGACTTTTCCAGGAGTTACGCAACGCAGACCTGTGACAGAAACCGGGTTTCTGGCCAAGACTTTGCAATCAACCTGAGATTTTTGCTCAGAAACCCGGTTTCTCTGGAATTATCGCAGGGTTAGAAACCGGGTTTCTGGCCAAGACTTTGCAATAAACCCGATGTTTTTTGTCAGAAACCCGGTTTCTCTGGGCTTATAGCCGATCGCCAAAATACTTCTGATACAACCGACATCTCGGAATGCAATGATTTCCATCCAATTTCACCAACCCCATACTATTTAACTTAAACCCCAATTCTGACCTCAATCTAACTGGCTGGGAAACACTCACAACCTCTCTCATCGCCTCCATTAATTCCGAATATTTCTCTAAATTCCATAAATGCCGCCGCAAATGATCGCTATAAATTCCCGCTTCAGTTGCCGATTCTTTCACTAACCGATCTAAAGTCACATCTTGACGCGAAATATGATACATTCCTAGTCGCAATAAATAAGGATTTCCGCCCACTAACCCCATCAATTCTGGAACTTCATTCCCGCTCCAATTCAATCCGTGTCGCGCTGCTAAGTCTTGCACTTGCTGCAAATTAAACTCCGGCAATTCGATCGGCAATCCCACATTAAACGGGGATTTATTCACATCCAGTGGGATATATACTTCCGTAGAATGCACCACAATCAAGCGAAACTTTTTCCAAATATCGCGCCGTTTTGCTTCTTCATGCAAAGCTCGCAATAACCCAAAAAAATCATCGGCAATTTCCGGCGATTCAAACAGGCGATCGCTCTCATCCAAGCCTAACGTCAGAGGTTTTGAGGATTCTGAAAGCAAATACTGTTCAAAATAAGCCTTGCAGCACTGATTGCTGCCAATCAAATCGGCTAATTCCCAACACTTGGGCAACTGCTCCAGCATTCCTAACTCTTGACCGATGCTAGCACAAAACCACTGCAAAAATGTATCTGAATTAGCGAATATTTTCCTATTGGCTAGCTGAAAACTCAGCGCTACCGTGCGAGAACCTTGCTGTTCTGCATGATGCAAAATCCTCGCCATCAAGGAAGTTTTGCCCATTTGTCTGGGTGCTTTTATGCGGATCAGCGCTCCCGGTTGGGCGATCGTCTCGTAACAGCGGGATTCGATCGGAGGGCGATCGATATAAAAACGAGAAGCTATTTCAACTTGTCCTCCCGGCAATTCTGGCGGCGCTGCTGGCAGGGGTTGAATTATTGACTGTTTGGTGCTAGTAATTACTTTCCATTCTACAGCCAATTCATGGTCGGTCGTTAACGATCTGCGACCTTCTTTGATAATGGTTAAAATTTGTGATAATAACTTAAATGAGTCGCCAACACCGCGCCACAGCCAGGGCTGAATTCCTGCTAAATAGCTCAGTAAATCAAAAGAAAGCGGTGTATTTAATTCAAGTAAAATCGGTAAAATTGCGGGTTTATGAGCAGTTAAATTGTGCAATTCTTTGGCTAGCTGCACTTGTTCCAATATCATTTCGCTAGCGGCCGATTCTTGGGAAATCAGCAACAGCAAATAATCGCAACGTTTTAAATATGAGGCTGAGTCGCTGCTGTTGTTAATAAAAAAGACTTCGTGCCCTCCCGCACTCAAAGCTTGGTGTAACTGCTGAGAAAGGGTAGTGTTTGAGGTCGATCCTCTTCGAGGGCTTCGCCAACGGGCGTTGGCGAAAGCGTTGCGATCCGAAGGAAAGCCCTCGAAGACGATCGCCACTTTTGCCCTCACCAGCACTACCTCCTCTGGCTCTGAATTCGCCTCAAAATCGGCTATATCGCGCCATTCCTGCCCCAATCCGCGACAAATTTCGATGAAATTGGCATAATCCACAGGTTTGCCATTCAGAAAATGGCTGACTGTAGATTGGGCCATCCCTAAATCCTCAGCCAGGATTTTCTGACTGGGGAAGCCATTTCTCAGGAGGCAGGATTTAACTGCGCGAATGCACTCTTCGCGCACCCTTAGCGATCGTGGCATTGCTTATCACAATCAAAACACTGAAACCATCATAAATGCCAACCGCCCCTAAAGTCGATGAAAAGTCGATGAAAAGTCGATGAATTTTAAAATAACTCAGTCGCCAACTCAAATAGCCACCTGATTAGATTAGAAATAACAAGGTTGAATCCCATCAAAACGAGGTAAAAGCATTGTGTATTCTATCCTAATTTTGTCGCTGGCGTCAGCCACTAATCAACCAGGCTTCGCCTTCACCCCGCCCCTATTCTGGTTGCTGATCGGAGTTGTGCTTAGTGCGATGGAGCTATTAATCATCAAAACTCAGCCCCAAAAATACAGATTTTACCTGCTAATGATGGGAGCTTCGGCTGTAATTGAATCATTTATTTTGTGGAGAGGGTCTGTAGCATTTCAGTTTAGTTGGGCGAACATAATGTATGAAGATTTTGACTGGCAAATTTTCTACTGGATGGGGATAGCCCTCGCGCTGAGCATCTGGATTCGACCGATTTTCATTGTTCGCAAAAAGTTTGTCATTCCCGAAGCAACCGAAGCGACAACAATCTCCGAAATTTTCCCCGGAGAAACCGGAATGGTGATTTATGAAGGGGCTTCGTGGAAAGCTCGCAATGAAGATTCCCAAGGGGCGATCGCACCCAGACAAAAAGTTTACGTTTTGCGCCGCGAAGGAAACACGCTGATTGTTGTACCTGACAGATTAATTCACATCAACGGCTAAATCTGAGTTCTTTTATGACTAGGCGATTAAAATCGCTTCTTGCAAAACAAAGTCCCTCTCTAAGAGACTAAGAAATCACTATCAACTATCAACTGTCAACTGTCAACTGTCAACTATTTACCAGGAGATTCACTATGTATCACTATTTTTTGACGGTATTGTTTGCCATCACCGGAGTATCCTTAGCCAGCAGTGTAAAAATCGTCCGTCAAGGAGATGAGGCGTTAGTTGAAATTTTCGGAAAGTACGATCGAAAAAAGCTAGAACCGGGTATAACCTTTTTGATTCCCTTTGTCGAGCAAGTCGCCTATAAACAAACTCTGCGCGAGCAAATTTTAAACTTGCCACCGCAAGAATGCACAACGCGCGATCGGGTGGCCATCACCGTTGATTTTATTGTGTACTGGCGAATCATTGACTTAGAAAAAGCTTCCTACAAAGTACAGAATCTCAAGGAAGCGATGTTAAATATGCTGATTCTTTCAATTCGGACTCACCTTGCTAAATTATCTGTTGAGGAACTCTACACGGCTCGCCATGAGATTAATAATGCTTTAGTGGAAGAGTTGGATACAACCACCGATCCTTGGGGTGTGAAGTTTACGAGGGTGGAATTGCGCGATTTTGCGATCGGCAGTAAAGTGGTTCAGCCGACATCCATTGACCGGAAAGAAGTACAAAAGCTGCGAGCTTAGAGATTAGTATTTCCTCCTTTTCCTCGTTACCAGGCTCTTCCTGGTAACGCAGATCCAGAGGCTCTGCATTGCCGACTATAATTCGCCTTTTATATACCCTTTAAGGAGACAAAATCATGACTAAATCTCAAGAATCAAGTATTAGCAATGCAGCTTATGGCGGTTGCGGATGCTTATTGCTTTTAATGGGCATTGGAGTCGTTAGCGCGATGGTTCTGCCATTATTCCTAAATATTGGCCATCTACCCAAGCAATCCGAAAACAAACAGTATGTTAGTTCAATGAACAAAGGTCAGCAAGCCTATTTGGCAGAAAACAATGCTTTTTCCAGTTCTGTTGCTGCTTTAGGACTTGGAATTAAAACAGAGACAACAAATTTTAAGTATTCAATTCGTGCCACTAAGAAAGCAGCATTTAATTATGGAGTATCGAAGAAAAAAGACTTAAAAAGTTATGTCGGCGGTGTCTTTATAGTTTCTGCTAAAAAATTTGAGCCAAATGCTGCTAAAGAGGAAATAACGACAACATCCATATTGTGCGGAGCTGATTCTCCCGGTACAATTAAACCAGCAGAACCAATTTATCAAAATGGTAAAATTGCTTGCGGTAAAGACACAACACAAGTGACCAGATAATCTAACTAGAAGCAAGATAATGACAGTCGATTACCAATATCAAATCGACATTCAATTGCAGGGCTGTTTCATTCTCTTGTAGGGGCAATCCCCCCGTGGTTGCCCCGATATCTGAAACCCCTGTAGGGGCAATGCCCCCACGCG
This sequence comes from Microcoleus sp. B3-D2, assembly GCF_036705345.1. Taxonomy (NCBI): domain Bacteria; kingdom Bacillati; phylum Cyanobacteriota; class Cyanophyceae; order Oscillatoriales; family Microcoleaceae; genus Microcoleus; species Microcoleus sp. B3-D2. The sequence goes on along the minus strand of NZ_JAUBUG010000051.1, from coordinate 30,603 downwards.
CGGCGAAGCTATCCCGTAGGGAATCGCCCTCGTCTATGGGCTGGGCGGGCACGGGGGCACCGCCCCTACAAAACCCTGGTTTTTCTGAGAATGAAACAGCCCTGCATTCAATTGAGATGTCTAGAACTCAAATTATTACTACAAATACTCAGGAGATAATACCATGAAAACACAAAATTATAAATCAAAGAAGCCCGGATTAAGTGGTTGTAAAAACCTTCTAGTTTTCATGTTGATTGCACCGACTATTTCGATGTCTTTAATCTGGATTTCTAATTTTATGGATATGAAGTATGGCGAGTTCAGTCGGAAGGCTCACCAGGCAAAGAATTCTGAAGCGAAACAGTATGTTAGCTCAATTAACAAAGGTCAGCAAGCCTATTTTGCCAAAAAAAGCACTTTTACCACTTCTATTGATGCTTTAGAACTTGGTTTAAGAGCCGAGACATCCAACTTTAAATATTCAGCCCACACGACTAAAAAAGCAGTGTTTAATTATGCAGTATGTAAGGATAAATCTCTTAAAAGTTATGTTGGCGGTGTCTTTGTAGTTCTTGCTAAAAAGAAAACAAACACAATATCCATATTGTGCGGAGCTGATTCTCCGGGTACAATTAAACCAGCGGAACCAACTTATCAAAATGGTAAAACTGCTTGTGGCAAAGGCACGACAGTAGTGACAGAATAATCTAACTTTAGGGCGGATAATGACAGCCGCTTACGAGTTCAAATCGGCATTTAATTCAATTTTTAAGAACTAAAGTGCTTACTACAAACAGAGAGCAAACAATACCATGAATCAAGAAAGTTTTCCCTCAAATAGTATTGCATATAAAGGTTGCGGATGCTTATTGCTTTTGATGTTATTTGGAATGATTGTTGCGAGCGTGATGCCATCATTTATGCGTCAGGCTGGGAAGGCAAAGCAAGTGGAACCAAAACAGTATGTAAGGTCAATGAACAGAGTTCAGCACGCTCGCTTTGCCGAAAAAGGTGCTTTTGCCACTTCTGTTAATGCTTTAGAAATGGGCATCAAAACAGAAACATCCAACGGCAAATATTCAGTTATTGCTACTAAAACAACAGCATTTAATTATGGGTTATCCAAGAAAAAAGATTTTAAAAGCTGTGTTGGCGGTGTCTTTGTAGTTCATGCGAAAGAAGTTATTCCAAATGCTGTTAAAGATGAAATAATAACAATATCCATATTGTGCCAATCAGATTCTCCCGGTACAATTGAACCAGCGGAACCAACTTATCAAAATGGCAAGCTTATTTGCGGTCAAGGCACAACTGAAGTGACAAAATAATTTAATTATAGGCTAGATTATGACAGTCGATTACCAATATCAAATCGGCGGCAGTCTCCCGCAAAATGCACCTACTTATGTAGTGCGACAAGCTGACTCAGAACTTTATCAAGCCCTCAAAGCCGGAGAGTTTTGTTACGTGCTCAATTCCCGACAAATGGGCAAATCCAGTTTGCTGGTGCGAACTGTACAAAAGCTCTCCGCTGATGGCATTGCCTGTGCTACGATCGACCTTTCGGACATTGGCAACCAGCAAGTCTCTCTAGATAAGTGGTACGGCGGCGTCGCTTACAAGCTATTGTGCAGCTTCAACCTGTTTAACCCAGTCGAGTTTATGGCTTGGTGGCGGGAGAGAGAGTTGATGTCGCCGGTGCAGCGCTTAGGAGAGTTAATTGAAGAGTTGCTGCTGGTCAAAATTTCTCAAAACCTGGTCATTTTTATTGATGAAATTGATAGCGTTCTGAGTTTCCAAGAACCGCTAGACGATTTTTTTGCATTAATTAGATGTTGCTACAATAAACGCGCTCACAATTCAGAATACCAGCGCATTACATTTGCTTTGCTGGGAGTAGCTACGCCATCGGATTTAATTAGCGATGCAACTCGCACGCCCTTTAATATCGGCTTACCTATTGAATTGCACGGTTTTAACTTACAGGAAGCTCTGCCTTTAGCAAAGGGATTTGAGGGAAAAGTAGACAATCCTCAAGAGGTTTTAAAAGAGATTTTGGACTGGACTGGAGGACAGCCATTTCTGACTCAAAAGCTTTGCAAGCTGATTTTGCACCATGTAAAAAGCTTAGCGTCCGCTTCTATTATATCAGACTCAACGGATGAAAGCAAAACTGAAATTTTTACTACAAATCAATTATTAATTAGCGAGATAGTGCAATCTCATATTATTGATAATTGGGAATCAGCCGATGAACCGGTACACATCAAAACAATTCGCGATCGCCTTCTCAGAAGTCAGCACCGCGCCAGTAGGTTATTAGGACTATATCAAAAAATATTGCCACTTTCAGAGCCCCCCGATTGTAGGGACGGTGCCCCCGCGCCCGCCGTGGTAGGGGGAATTTGGGCGGATGATACTCCCGAACAAAAAGAATTGCGGCTGAGCGGATTAGTAGTAAAACGAGCCGGGAAATTAACCGTATCCAACCGCATTTACGCAGCTATATTCAGCCATAGCTGGGTAGAAAAAGCGCTCGGCGACTTGCGCCCCTATGCTGAATCCCTAACAGCATGGATAGCTACAAATTGTCAAGACGAATCTCGCTTGTTGCGCGGTCAAGCACTCGAAGATGCCCGACAGTGGGCGGCACATAAAAGCTTGAGCACCCAAGATTATCAATTTTTAGGTGCGAGTCAAGAAGCGGAATTTACGAAATTGCGCGATCGCGAAAAACAAACTCAAACTGAAATTGAACAACTGCGCCGCGAAAAAAAGTTACTAGAGGAACTAAGCGAAGCACAAAAGCAGAAAAAAGCGATTGCAATTAAACTTTGGCGCGAGCAACAACTGAGAGTGCAAACAGTTACAGGAGCCGCAGTCATATTAATATCAATCCTGATAGTAGCTTTTTGGGTAAAACCGTCAATCGAAGAAAGAAACAACAAAATTCTCACTCTCAGTTTGCTCTCAGAAACGCTATTTGCCGCAGATAAAAAAGAAGAAGCTTTGCTAGAAAGCATCAGAGCTGTTACAGAAATGAAACGATCGCTCGGAGTCAGCTCAGATATTCAGATGCGAGTGGCGATCGCCCTCGAACAGGCCGTTTACAACTTTCGGGAACGCCGCCGCTTGCAGACTCAAGCCAGTACCCTTGCTTTCGCGAGTTTCAGTCCCGACAGTCAAACGATTGTGACTGCTACCGATGATAATTATATCAAGCTTTGGCAAAATAATGGAACTTTGCAAGCAACATTGACAGGGCATACTGATAAAATTATAAGGGCTATTTTCAGTCCTAGCGGTCAGATGATTGTCTCTGCAAGCAACGACCAAACTCTCAAAATTTGGCAAAAAGATGGCGAATTGCTTCATAATTTAAAAGGACACAGCGGTCAAATAACAAGCGTCTCTTTTAGTCCAGATGGTAAACTTATTGCTTCAGCAAGTACCAATGGAACAGTTAAACTATGGAAAATAAACGGGGAAGAATTGTCAAGTTTAAAAGTGGAGCGAGGTTGGATAACCAGCGCCAGTTTTAGCCCAGACGGTCAGATAATTGCTGCGGCTGCCACTGATGGCACTGTTAAACTTTGGAGTTTTAGAAAGATTGTGGAAAAGTTGCAAAAAAAGCAGTCAATCGAAGCAAGCACCGATATCAAATTGCTCCGCAGTTTACAGATGGAAAGTGATAAAATTATGAGTGTTACTTTCAGTCCAGACGGAGCAAAGCTGGCGGCTGCAAGTGCTGGGGGAACTGCGAGAATTTGGAGCAAAGACGGCACACCGCTAAGTATTTTAAAGCATACAAGTGGAGTGACAAATATCAGCTTTAGTCCCGACAGTCAAATGTTGCTATCTGCAAGCACAGACAAAATGGTGAGGCTGTGGAATATTGACGGTACATTGCTCAAAACTTTAAAAGGTAACAAGGATGCTGTTTGGAGTGCAAGTTTTAGTCCAGACGGCAAAGCGATCGCAAGTGCTAGTGCTGACGGTACGGTGATGCTGTGGAATTTTAATCTGGACGATTTGTTGCTGCAGGGTTGCGATGGAGCCCGCAATTATTTTCAGACAAATCCGATCGCAAATCAAAACAATCGCCACCTCTGCGATGGGATTGGAACTCAGTCGGAACTCACGCAAAAAAAACCGGGTTAAGATTCAAAATGTTGGGTTGGGTAGCAAAGTATCTAGCCAGAAACTGGCTTTTTGACGACGAATTTCAAAGGTGGTACTCGCCACGTGATTTATCCGTGGAATCAATCCCAAATCTAAAATCGAAAATCCTCAAGCCCCCGCATTTATCCGTGGGCTCGCCTCTAAAATCTAAAATCTAAAATCTAAAATCGATTGACCGCCTCTGCGTCTAGGACTGATATGGTTAAACTTAGTAGCAGCTAATAGGTAATAGGTAAGCCCGATCGGTGTATTCAACTCTAGAGCAAAAGTACCAGCGCCTGCAAAAAGACTTAAGAAACGGAGTCCTCGCCCTTGGCGGCATTTTTTGCACGGGTACTCTCTGGTATTGGCTGGTGGAAAAATGGTCTTTCCTCGATGCCGCTTACATGACAGTAATTACCCTAGCAACTGTCGGCTACGGTGAACTTCAGCCCCTCGGCCAACGCGGGCGAATGTTTACCATATGGCTGATTTTGATGGGCGTGATTGTGATTGGTTTCATCGTCAACCGCTTTACAGAAGCGCTGATTCAAGGATATTTTCAAGAAGGAGCAAGAATTAGGCAGCAGCGACGATTGGTAGATTCTTTAATCGGGCATTACATTCTCTGCGGTTTTGGGCGCACTGGTCGCCAAATTGCCTTGGAATTTCAGGCAGAATTTATCTCTTTTGTGGTGATAGATTCGGCGATACAGTCGGTTGAGGCAGCTTTGGCGTTGGGGTACACGGCTGTCCAAGGAGACGCGACTCTGGACGAAATTTTGCTGAGTGTGGGGATCGATCGCGCAATTTGCATAGTAGCAGCTTTGCCTTCGGATGCCGAGAATTTATACACTGTCATGTCAGCGAAAACTCTGAATCCGAAGGTACGGGCGATCGCCCGCGCCACCACAGAAGAAGCCGTAAAGAAGTTGCAGCGGGGCGGCGCCGATGCCGTCGTATCCCCCTACATTACCGGGGGAAAACGCATGGCGGCGGCGGCTTTGCGGCCTCAAGTTATGGATTTTTTAGACGGTGTTTTGACGGGTACCGAGAGTTCTTTTTACATGGAAGAATTTTTGGTTGATCCCAATAGTTGTGTCTACGTCGGGGAAACTTTGAGAAATGCCAAGTTGCGATCGCAATCAGGGGCCTTGGTTTTAGCAGTGCGGCGCGCTGGCGGGACTTTGATTGTCGGGCCTACCGGAGAAACTGCGATCGAAGGAGGAGATATGCTGATTTGTTTGGGTACTGCGGAACAACTGCGAACTCTCAATCAAATCCTCAGTCCCCTGAGTTTTCGCCTCCCCCGGCCCCCGAACTAATACGATGTCAAGTTTCTAGTCAGGAATGCAAGCCCTCTCTCGATCAATGCTTCCCATAACAATTGACACTTGATGGCGTAAACGCACGGGGATTCTTTAACCTGGACTTCCCCCCTACAAATGTACTAACAGTCCTCAAACTTTTACTCCACAAAAAATACAACTGTTGAGCTAAAAATTTGTACCCATTTACTAAGCAATAGCTGACGCAGGCGATGGCGCTCCTCTGTTGTAGATTCAATATAATTGCCGATCACAAACAGATATCCATCATCTACATGGGTAAACAATTTTTTACTCAACAGTTGAAACCTTTGTGATCAGAGGCTTAAGGATGCTAAATATCGAATCGAATTAACGCGGCGGTGTTTGCGAGACTTGGGGGTATTATAGAGATAATTTTAACGGTCTGTACTTACTGACTCAAGAATTGAGAGAATTGGTGGTGTAATGCGCGGTTTTGCTTCTCTAACCTTAGAGAGAAGCAAGACGGATGCAGAAATACGTCCTAAGAGTTTTGCGCTCGCCCCTAGCCTGAAGTAAGATTCTGGTTAATTATTACGCTCCGCTCACGAGAAAAAATTTATGGCAGATATGTCCGGTCAAGACCCCTCGGAAATTAAAATGGCGACGGTTGATGAAGAAGAAAAAGGCGCAACGTTTAGCGGTACGGTCATCCTTGGTATCGATGTCGAGGGTGCTGGGGAAGTCCTTTTCTTCAGAGACTTTTTGATTGAAGATTATAAAGGCGAACTTACCGCTTATCTGGCAACAGATGGCAATATAACGAAAAGCATTGATTTAGGCGAAGTTAAGCATAAGAGCAGCAGCTTTAAGCTGCCAATTCCGCTGGGGACGGATACATCACCCTACAATACCGTCGTGCTGCGCGACGAAAAAAGCAAGAAAAAAGTTGTGACGATCAAGCTGTAAAATTGGCAATTTAGCTCGTAGTTCAGCCAAATTAGTTAGCGCAGCCCTCGAAGAGGATCGCCCTTTTTTTCCTGAAGTGCGATCGCTCTTAAATTAAGGTGCGTCACTTTTGATCGAACAGTCCAGTTGTAAAGTGATGCACCCTAATTTTTAAAATGGAATCGGATCGTAATCGGGATTTTCCGGTTCGTTAGAGGAACCCGACTGGCGATCGGACTCAGAATTTGAAGACTGATGCGAGTTCCAATCCGAACTAGACGTGCGGTTAGCGCCACCTGGAGCGCTGTTAGAACTGCGGCCTCGCGAACTCATGGGAACCACATTGCTCGGCACATTAGCCGGCGCGCTGTCGCGAATTTGAGCCGGTTCCGGGGCGGTTCTAGTAGGGGGAGCCGAACTCATTGCATCAGCCCCGACACTGTAAATCCTTTGAGCTGTCAGCTCAGCGCGCTTTTCTTTAATACCATCTCTTTCGATCGTATTCATGCTCAGCCGTCCCTCAATAATCACGCGATCGCCCTCGTGATATTTCTCGTGAATTTCTTGAGCAAAATTTCCCCATCCTATCACTTTCAAATGTTCGGGCGGATCTTCGGGTTTTGGGCCGGGAAACTGCACCAACATCTCAGCGATTTGAAGTTGATTGTCAGGAGTATAACGTAGTTGCGGTTGTTGAATTATTTCCGCCATCAAAATGCAGCTATTCATCTGTTATCTGTGCGTAATTGGGAATTGGATGTTGAAGGAAGAAGGAAGAAGGAAGAAGGAAGAAGGAAGAAGGAAGAAATAGCTATCCGTGTACCGATGACTTGTTCGTCTTGCTTTGGGGAATTGCCAATTGCCAATTGCCAATTGGTAATTGGTAATTACTGATTTTTATGCGCCCGATCGCTATTATTTGTCGCCGATGACGGATTACACGTTGTTACCAAATTTATCTTGGAGAACCGCCGCCTCGGCTTGACTGACAAAATCGTGAACGAGGGTGCGGTACTCCTTCAACGTTTCAGATACCCAATCTCGATCCTCACTGTTGGCGAAGATATGAACGGTCGGTTCACTAGCATCGGGTAAAACTAATACCCAATTGTCGTCGCTGTAGTTAAAAATCTTCACTCCATCTAATAATTCTAAACGATCGGGCGAATGAGTTTCTACTAAATGTCGCATCAGCGAACCCTTGATAGTCCAAGGACAGCGGACGCTGTAACTGCGGTGGGTGATGCGGGGAAGTTCCGCCTTGATCTGTCCGAGCGATCGCTCCTGAATCGTCATCATTTCTATCACTTTAGCAATGCAGAACATTCCGTCAAATCCGGGATGCAACTGCGGGAAAATAAAACCCATAAGGCCGCTGCCGCCCAAAACTACATTCGGGTTCCTGTTAGCGGCTTCCATCAAAGCAGTTGGGTTCGCCTTCGTGCGGATTACCTTGCTTTGATAGCGTCGGGCGATCGCCTCCACCGCAGAAGACGCATGCACCGGCACTACTACTGTACCTTTGGGATGAGAAGTCAGCATCAAATTTACCATCAGCGCCGTCAGCATTTCCCCGCGAATCGCTATCCCAGACTCATCTACCAAAATGAGCTGTTCGCCGTTAGCCGATACCTGCACTCCAAAATTAGCGCTGAGTGCTTTCACCACCCGGCCGAGTTGGTCGAGCAAATATTCCCGTTCCCCGTTGCTTAGAGAAGTTTGCTTGAGACTGGCGTTGAGAACCACCGCATCGCAGCCGAACTTGGCAAGCATTTGGGGCAAAATTGCTCCAGAAACTGCGTAAACGTAATCGATTACCACCTTAGTATTGCTGTAGCGTATTGCCTCAACATTCATCTGGCGCTCAAAAATGCGGTTGTAAACATCGAGAGCTTGGTTAAAGTACGTCATCTCTCCAATTTCGGGAATTAGAGCTCGCCGCAAATCTTCCTTAAAATAAGCCCCCTCAATTTTTTTCTCAGCTCCTTTAGTAATATTGATGCCTTTGATATCCAAGAATTCAATTAAAATGTGGTCGGAGCGATCGGGCGAAATGCGAACATGAATGCCGCCGGCAATGGATATCGTAGACGAAACCGTGCGCGCGATCGGAATTGCCGTCGATTCCAAATTGATCACATTAATTCCCACCGACATCAAACCCGCAATCAAAGACCTCGAAACCATCCGCGAAATGCTCCGCTGGTCGCGAGAAACCGATACCGAAGTCCCGGGTTTCAAAGTCGAGCCATAAGCCGCGCCCAATTTCACTGCAAATTCCGGAGTAACATCCACATTTGCCAGTCCTTGAACGCCACGCTGACCGAACAAATTCCGCTTAGCTTGTTCTCCCCAAATTAAATTTTGATTTAACAGAGCGCCGGATTCAATATTTTTGCTCGGCCAGACGCGCACGCTTGGCCCCACTTGTGCTTCTTCTCCCACGATGGACATTGAACCGACGACAGCACCTTCGAGGACGTGAGCGCGCCTGTCTACGCGGGTGCTCCGGCAAATCACGCAGGCCCTAAGATGAGCGTCTTCACCGACAATTGCTCCGTTCCAGACGATGGGACGTTTGAGGTTGGCGTCGGCCCCGACAGTCACGTTATCTCCGATCACTGTACCCGCATCGATTTTAACTCGGGCTCCTATTCGGCAATTGTTGCCGATCATGGCCGGTACTTCGACGATCGCGCTATCGTCAATAAAAGTATTTTGACCTACCCAAAGTCCCGATCGAACTTCATTGTAGTAGGTCAAATCCAGTTTGACCTTTCCCCGCAGCGCGTCGTACTGAGCTTCCCGGTAAACATCTAGCTGGCCGACATCGCACCAGTAACCCTCGGCGATGTAGCCGTACATCGGCTCGTTTTTTTCCAGCAGGAGGGGAAACAAGTCTTTCGAGAAGTCGCACTCCTGATGTGCCGGCAGGTAATCCAAGACCTCGGGTTCTAAGATGTAGGTACCGGTATTGACGGTATCGGAGAAAATTTCGCTGCTAGAAGGCTTTTCCAGAAAGCGACTGATGCGGTAATTTTCCTCGGTAATCACGACCCCGAATTCCATTGGGTTGGGAACGCGAGTTAAAATTAACGTGGCTTTGGATTGCTTGCTGCGGTGAAATTCGATCGCTGCCGTTAAGTCGAAGTCTGTGATGCTGTCGCCGCTGATGACCAGAAAAGTTCGATCGAGCAGTTCAGCAATATTTTTGACGCAACCAGCGGTACCCAGCGGTTGGTCTTCCTCCACAGCATAAGTTATTTGAACGCCAAACTCTGCCCCGTCAGTAAAATATTCGCGCATGACATCGGGAAGGTAGTGCAGCGTCGCAATAATTTCCGTGATCTGATGCCTTTTTAGCAAATTAATAATGTGTTCTGCGATCGGGCGATTGAGAATCGGCACCATCGGTTTGGGCAAATCGCACGTCAGGGGTCTGAGCCTCGTTCCCGACCCACCAGCCATTAGCACTGCACGCATAAAATCCTCCTTGCTTAGAAAGCTCTCTACCGCCATTGTCCGCTAGAAAAAGTTTGCCTGCTGTAATTCGTGGGCCACCAGCAATCAGTTCTTACTTAAATATCTTCGAGTAGTGACACGTCTGGGAAATCCCGTTCGGCCTGGCCGTCCCCCAACAGCAACCGATTTCAACCGAATTAGAACTGGCGGCATCGCACCCATCCCCCGGTCGAGCTCGGATTTGTAGGGGATGTTGGGTAATACCAGTTAAAAAAAAGAATGCAACTGTAGGCCCGTGCTCGAAACCCTTCTGTCATGAGTCATTCCGAATTCTTTAATTCTTCAATTCTTCAATCGTATAAGTCCTCAGAATCCTCGACTTTTGGCAGAAGTCCCTTCTTGCTTGCTCGGTGAAAGCTATTTTGGGGGTGTTATTTTTAAGTTTGTCGCCAGCGGGGATTTTGAAGTCTCTTTCTAAAGGTGGAATTACTACCCCTATCGGTGCGCCTTGGCGTCTGATAAATGATAGATTAATGGTAGCGCTTTGACTAGCTGACCCAAAATCCTATCCATTGCTTAGGGGTTTTTTAAATGAGTACGTTAATTAGCTTGGCATTGCTGATCGCTTACGGTGGCGGTATTTGGAAATTTTGGAATGGTTTCAATCGCACTAACTTCGACAGAAGTTTTACAAATCGCCTGAAGCTGTCCCTGCTCTGGCCCGCGTTAATTTTTAATAAGCCTTACCGCCAAAACTTTACAAAAGCTCTCAAAGCCTCTAAAAGGTAATTCAAGAATGTCTAAAAAGTCAGAGCGCCCAGTAGCGGGTCAGGAGCAGACTTGGTTTGCTAAAGGAAAATCAGATAGCTGGCAAGTTTTACTGTCGCAAGTCGCTTCTCGATTCGATCGCGAATACCGGGGAGAAGCTTTCGCTTTACCCGAAGAAGTCGAAGCAATGCCGATTTTCCTAGAATCAGTTGCAGGAACTCTCCAAGCAAAAACAGTTTCTCCCTTCTGGAAAATTGCCAAACCTCAAAAAAATCAGCGCTGTTTAGACATTGGCTGCGGAGTCAGCTTTCTCATCTACCCTTGGCGGGATTGGGAGGCATATTTTTACGGTCAAGAAATCAGCAGCGCAGCGCGAGACGCCTTAAACGCTCGCGGCCCTCAGCTCAATTCTAAGCTGTTCAAAGGCGTAGAATGGGCTCCCGCTCACCAGTTAAATTACGAGGAGGCTCAGTTCGATTTATGCCTCGCTACAGGCTTTAGCTGTTACTATCCCATAGACTATTGGAGTATTGTCATGGGAGAAGTAAAGCGGGTACTAAAACCGGGCGGTCATTTTGTTTTTGATGTCCTCAACCCCGATGCTCCTCTAGCAGAAGATTGGGCAATTTTGGAAACTTATCGAGCCGGCGAAGTATTTTTAGAGACAATTGAAGATTGGGAAAAAATGATTAAAGCTGCGGGCGCTAAGGTAGTAAAAAAGCAAAGCGGCGACTTATTTCAAATGTATAAAGTTCAATACACTTGAGAGGTTATATCAAATCCGTTAGCATCGGAATAGTAAATTCGAGTTCACGGTTGACGGTTCACTGTTGACTGTTCACGGCGTCAACAGTCAACCGTCAACAGTCAACCGTCAACATCATTCCGGTGTAACCGGAAATGATATTAAGGGGAATAGGTAGTTAGCTTTGCAGTCAAAACTTCAATCGTCCAAAGCCGGGTCGGGGGGACGAAAAACAACTTCATTCTTAGTGGATAAAGTAGGGTGCGTCAGCAAGTAGAAATTAGTTTGAGAAGCAACAAATATTCAAGCTGACGCACCCTACTAACTACTAACTCACAAGAGTCAAGCAAGCAGATTGGATATTACCCATTCCCCTACCGGATTGCCAATTACCGATGCCCAATTAATTTTCGGTAGCCGCAGGAGATGGCGCAGCTTCCGGCGACGGCGACACTTCCGGGGCAGGAGATGGCGACACTTCCGGGGCAGGAGATGGCGACACTTCGGCGGCAGGAGATGGCGCAGCTTCCGGCGAGGGCGACACTTCCGGGGCAGGAGATGGTGCAGCTTCCGGCTGCGGGGACTCTTCGGCGGCAGGAGATGGCGCTGCTTCCGGCTGCGGAGACTCTTCGGCGGCAGGAGATGGCGCAGCTTCCGGCTGCGGGGACTCTTCGGCGCGTTGCCGTTGAGGAGAAGGCGACTGTTCCGCTGCTGGTTTAGGTTCAGGCGAGGGTGACGGTTGAGCCGCAGGCTTGGGTGCGGGCGACGACGGTTTTGCCCCTGGCTGCGGTTTGGTTGCCGGGGCCGGCGGCTTCTCAAACTGCGGTTTCACTTCAATAGGCGCTGGGGAGGGCGGCTGGCCTGTTGGTCTGCTGGGCACTGTCGGGGTGGGCGCTGGCTGCTGGCCTGGTGGGTTGGGCCTGGTTGGGGTGAGAGGAATGCCACTACAAACTTTTTCGTCGTACTTAAACTCGACAGCCAGTTGGTAAAGCTTGTGCGTGCTGGCTGCTTCAAATGTTAGAGAAGGGCTAATAATCGCAATTTTAGCCGCATTGTCGAGAATACCGTAACCCGTGGGGACGATCGGCTGAGGCTCGGCCTTGAGCAAGCCTTGAGGGCTGACAACTGCTCCAAAAACAGCTCTTCCTTGGAGTTTTTCCGAGCAAGCTGTTACGGGATAAGGGACAGGCACAGGAGTCGGGCCCGTCATTTCCAAGTCAGGATAAGCCTTTTTGAATTTCTCAAACAAAGCAACATAGGTATTTGCAGCCGCCAGCAGTGTCTCTCTGTCGGTGGGTAAGTTTGAACCCGGTTCGCCGGACTGTCCTAGCTGTCGCTGTCCCTCTTCAAATTGTTGTCTCCTGATTCTTTCTTCGGGAGTTTCTGCGATGAGATTCCTTTTATTGGGATCTTTTTGAGTCAATTTTGGTACTCCATCGGGTCCCACATTCCTGCCAATTGGGAATTCCGGGGTAAAGACTGGAGCTCCGTCTGGAAATAGTGGGAGTCCGCCTCTACTGGCTATAATCCTTTTGAGCGTCTCTGCTTCGTCTTCCGAGGGGTCGGCGGGAAGCTGGGGCCCTTCACTCAGCGATGGTGGCGGCGGGATATTGCGATCGAAATTACTAGGTAAGGGTGGGAAAATCAAACCGCTGGGAGGTACGGGTGGGATGATAGTGGGTGTTGTTGGCTGGGAGGGGGTTCTGACTGTTGGGGATGATGGAGTTTGGGGAGGTGGCGGGGCTGTTGCGGCCGTTAACGGCGGGAGAGAGGGATAAGGCAGAGGGGAAAAGAACCCAGGAGGGGGCATTCCCGGCGGCATGGCGGGCAAGTTGATGGTATCAGGTGGGGGGGGCAAGGGCGGGGCTAACTTTGGCGCGGGTCGAAGGGGAACTGGTGCGATCGAAAACGGCTTAATCGAAAACGGCGTATTAGACGGTCTCGGTGGTATGGTTTGTGGCAGGCGACCGGCTTCTGCGGGAGTTAGTTCTACTAAGCCGACAGAACCGGGGATATTTTTTGAGGAATTTCCACCATAAAGTATGTTTGAGAGCGTCGGGGCACTTACTCCGAGCACTCCGTGAAGGCTGACAGAAGCTAGGGCTGCCCACCAATAAGGCTGGCGCAGCGGTTCCGAAAGGGTGTTGGCTAGGGAGGAAGAGTCAGTCATTTAAATTTTAGATTTTAGATTTTAGATTTTAGATTTTAGATTGGGGGATTGGGAGATTGTTAGATTTTAGATTTTAGATTGGGGGATTGGGGGATTGAGTGATTGGGGGATAGGTAATTTATATTGTTGTGGTTGTGATGGAGTGTGAATTCGTTTTAATGAGGAGAGGTTGGGAATTCAAAGGTATAATTTTAGCACGATCGCCCTCGAAGTTGCCCGATCAACTTTTATTAAAATTTCGCGACCCTCACATCAAGCACTCAAGCGTAGAAACCCGGTTTTTTGCCTGCTTCCACGCTTGTATAGCCACCGCAAATAGGGTGAGGACGTTGTTAATTGCTCAAACCATTGTTTTTCTTGCCGAATGCCTTTGGCCGAATCCTATACACGGTTTCTCAGGTATTGTTGAGAATCGTCAGCGGGCGTCAGGCGGGCAGGACTGGGGCGAGCAAAAAACAGACTGCACCGCTGCTATACCGTCTTTTTCCGGGATCTGGAGGGCCACTAATTCATTAAACACGATCGATCCGTTCGATCGACCCCTGTTTCCAATTCGGTTACACAACCGGATTCATCCGTGGAAGTAATTATTCAATCGAAAATCCCAAATCCCAAATCCAAAATCGATGGATTCACCAGCGATAGCGGTAATTTTTAAAAGGAGCTCCCTCGATGGTGAGCAAGTCGATGGGATAAATTGGAGCGCCGCTTGCCATATATTGAAACATTTCTCGAACTTCCTCTCCCCGCAACGACAACTGGTCTAATTCCTTGAGAGAATACCAGCCCGCGCACAAAGTATGCTCATCCGGCTTACTCTTGGGTGGCGTCTTATCTTGTGGACGAGCCACAAAAATGACTCGGAGGCGCACATTACCCTTAGGCATCACTGTGTGCTCTACCCGGAGAATTCCCTCAATGATGATGGAAATGCCCGCTTCCTCAAGGGTATTACGCATAGCAGCTTCGAGCAAAGTCTCCCCTTTTTCCACTCGCCCTGCTGGGAGATACCACTGCTGCTCGTACTTGCGCTCTTGTACCAGTAGAAAACGGTCTTCTAAGTGAACGACAACTAGGGTAAAATACCATGTTTGAATCGGCTCGCGAGCCATAGAAGTAGATATTCCCTAAGCAAAAGGTTTAACGAGCGGCAGATGTTAGCAATCCAAAGGATGCTTCGGCAAGCGTCTTTGAACTTGAAAAACAGATCGTAGCACTCCGACCGCAAAATCTAAAATCTAAAATCTAAAATCTAAAATTGACAATGCCATTACCAACCGTGATTTTACCCGGATATTTTGCTGCTGCTTCCGACTATCGCCAATTAGAAAAGTCTCTGGTCGATCGAGGTTTCCCAACAGTAACAGTGCCTCTGGGCAAGGGAGATTGGTTGCCAACTTTTGGCGGGCGGTCGATGGTGCCAATTTTGCGACAGCTCGATCGCACAGTCAAACAAATGTTACAGCAATACGGCGTTCCCCAGATCAATCTCGTCGGTCATTCCGCCGGCGGCTGGATTTCTCGCATCTATTTGGGCGAAAAGCCTTACACGATTCACGGCGACGTGCTTGAGGACGCGGGTTTGTGGGAAGCTCACCCTTATGTGAATACTTTAATCACTTTAGGCACGCCGCACGTCTCTCAAGAGCGCTGGACGCGCAAAAATCTAGATTTTGTCAAAATTCACTATCCGGGGGCTTTTCACCCGCAGGTGCGCTACGTGTGCGCTGCTGGGAAGGCTGTTTTTGGCAAGCGCGGTTTTGGAACTTGGCTGGCTTATAAAAGTTACGAGTTGACTGTGGGGAAGGGCGAAACTTGGGGAGATGGAATTACGCCGGTGGAAGCTGCTGTTTTGGACGGGGCCGAAAATCTGGTGTTGGAGGGGGTTTGGCATTCGCCTCGTTCTCCGGGGAAGTGGTACGGTTCGCCGGAGGTTGTGCCGACTTGGATTGAATATTTGCGTTAGAAACGAACCGCGAAGACGCGAAGGACGCGAAGGAAGAAGCAGAAGGTTTAAGGGAAGGATTTAGTTAAATATTTATATTAGGAGCGAGTTTAGTGCGGCAAAACTCGCCCCCGCGATGCTATGTTTGCTTGAATTTTTATGGCTAACTGAATAGATTGAAAAATATTTTATGTGGCATTATCGGTAAGATTCCGAAGTCACGGCGAACCACACAATCAAATTAGAGGTTGGCTGGGGTGGAATTGGGCGACAATGCTACTTTGCGCTTGGACGCTGATAATGAATTTCAGCCGGATGCTTTGTGGAGAATTGGTGCTGGAGGTCGATCGCAAATTAGGGATGATGATTATGTGCGATCGCACTCTGTACAATCATCGCAGTGTTTGGTATTTGGTGCGAGGGGCGATCGCTCTTTTTTCACTCAAGCATCGCTTTCCGTCTAATCCTCGCATTATCATAGTAGAAATAGAATAAGATTGTGAAAGGTCAACAAATGACACAAATTACCACTACTGAATTACCCCAAACCCTTCAGACTCTATTTATAGAGGTCGAACGTACCAAAACCCCCCTCACCATCATCCATGAAGGGAAACCATTAGTGATTATCTATCCTGCCACTACCCAAACCCCACGCCCCGTGTTTGGCACAATGAAAGGAAGCGGTGAAATATTAGGAGATTTAATTGCTCCTGTCGTCTAACTGTGCGAAGTTTTGGAATGAAACTTTTACTTGATACCCGCATTTAGCCAGCGATCGCACTAGACTGTTGCTTGAACAAGCATATCCTCTACTTGCCTAATTTGCTTCCAATCAATTACTGCAACCCAAAGACTTTCCTCTTCTGAATATTGCACTACGCCATCGACTTCTAACTCTTCGTCATACAATGCTAGCAATTGACCATCTTCCAACTTAATATTTTGGCGACTCAAATCTTCAATCGTACCAACGCAATTTAGGCGAAGGCGACCCTGCTCATCCGCATTATGAAAATCTGCAAAGATTCTGGGATATTTCATATTTTTAGTTTACTCAGGATGATTGTTGTGATGGATTAGGAATCGTTGGTGTCAGCAGCAGACTTGCTTGTTCTGGTGTTAAGCCAGTTAATGTTGCATGATTTGGGCTTCGGCCAGAAGTACGGATGACATCTCCATCGGACGATGGAACCTCACCCACTGTCGTCACACCAACTTGTCCATGAGGGATTGTCACTGCTAACTCTGCTACAGACAATCCTACTGCACATTCTACAGAAATTCCCGTGATGCCGCTGGGGTGAGTTGCCGTGCTCCGTTTAATATCTTCTGGGCGATTACGACCGCCACGAACTACTAAGGCCTCGTTTGGAATTCTTTCCACAAGTGTAGGCTGTTTGATTTAAGTACGCGCTATACTTTAGCAGAAATCTTTGTCCATAGGGCGATCTATCTTTTTTTAACTCAAGCATCGCTATCCGTACAATCATCGGATTGTGTGGTATTTCGTGTGAGGGGCGATCGCTCTTTCATTTTAGGCGATCGCTCATCAGAAACAAGAAAGGGCGATCGCCCTTTCTTTGTTATGCTACGATCGCTCTTTGTAGAATCATCACTAAGGCTGAGATTCTGCGTTATTTTTCTGAGATTCTCCTTTGCTTTTCGGATATTCTCCTTTGTTTTCCTTTGTTTCTAAGTTAGTTACCTTTGTTTCTAAGTTAGTTACCTTTGTTTCTAAGTTAGTTACCTTTGTTTCTAAGTTAATTACCTTTGTTTCTAAATCACTAACTTGTCCTCCGTCACATCTTGTCATTAAAAATATGACTATAACAAAAGCTAAGGCATAAATTAAGGATTTGCGTATAGGGGTTGTAGTTGCACGTCCATAAGACTTGATAATTCGATAGTCTATGCCATCTTCAAAATCGAGAGATTTCGGTTTCTCTTCAGACATATTTAACTCCTTGGTTTTAATAGACGGACGATTAACGGGCGCAACTCATCACTACTTCTTGCACTGACTGTAAAAACCCAAGAATCATTGTTGGAGAAATCTTCTATCCCTAATTGAGTGCAAGCCTCATTAATGTTTTGAATCATCCGAGAGAAAAGATGTTTAGCATACTCTCTGAAATCACTAAAATTGGTTGTTAAATATCCGTCATTAATCAGTTTCTCAATTAAGTCTTTTTTGTTAATCACAAAGATAACACTTTTCAAGTTCGGGCTGTGTAAGCTGCTAAAGAGTAATTGTAAGGATGCTTGATTGATGTATTGATCGTGTTCGTAAACCCTTTCTTTGATTTTATCTAACATATTTGCGTTCTTAAGCCATTCAAGTAGAGATTCATCATTAAGGGGGTTGCCATGTTCGTCACTTATTCTAGGGACAAGATCTACAATGAATATAATGGCATTAAGTACGCGATTGCCTTGAGGGCCAAAAAAGTCTACCGAATTGTTAATTATGTCTGCCGGATTGTGAATTATTACCTGGCTCGGTTGTTGCCCTTTGTAATCCGCTACTTCCACGTCAGTATATTGACCCAACTGTAACTCTTTTCTATATAGCTGAGCTCGGAAACGACAATATTCAAAGTATGGAGTTGATCTTCTCTGTGGATCTGCTGGATCTATAAATGTAAAAGCGGTTTCTAGAAAAGTAGTTTTACCACTTCCATGACGACCAAAAATTAAAATCCTATAAATTGATTTGTCGATGAATGCGCTGGTGAATAAGTCATCAATCGAAACCGCCAATTTTTTTCTGATAGGCTCAAATAACAACGCTCCAATTGGACTCAATATGAAAACTGTCACAGTTACAGCAGCTTCCTGATTTAAAGGTTTAGAAAAAAGTATTCCCAGGAGGTGAACTGCAAAAAATAAGTAAATACTGAAAAGAGTAAACCAAAAACCGACAACAAAATCTTTATAATTCATGTTTTTTTCAACCTTTATTACGCGGGGTTTCCTGTATCTAAGATAGAAAACTGCAAGCGTTTAATCCCTAAATTAACTATTTACTACTTCTCCTATAGTTCTTAGAAATCCGAATTATTTTAATCAAAAAAAGTTCAATTTTGCCGACACTTTTATTCTCCTGAATCTATTTTTGTCCAAAAATGTACTAAAAAGCCGGAAAGGTGAGCTATAATACACAAAATTCTGGTGTCTACCTAAACCGATGAACCTAAAGGAAGCGTTAAAACTCGCCGATCGCATAGTCTTCGAGAAAACGGGTCAACACCTTGATGATTTACAAGAGGCGGTACTGCGGGGAACTCTAGAACGCGAGACATACAAGCACATAGCCAAAGATTTTGACTGTTCTGAAAGTAGTGCTAGGAATGCGGGTTCGGAATTATGGCGGATTCTGTCAGAAGAATTAGGGGAAGATGTCAGTAAAAAGAATTTTTGCTCGGCAATGGAGAGGTTGCAAAACTCCAATGTTTTAAACTTTGCACAAAACGTGACAGGTAGTTTCAACATCTGTGGAGAAGCTAGACACCCGCCAAACACACCAAATTCACACCCACCAAATCAAAAAACATCCCATCAAGATTTAAGCGAGATGCCAGAATTAGGTGCTTTCTACGATCGCCCCCTCGAACTCCACACCCTCACCACATGGATTTTACAACAACGCTGTCGCCTCATCACCCTCACCGGCATCAGCGGTATCGGCAAAACCACCTTAGCAGTGCAACTCGTACAACAAATTAAAGACGAGTTTGAGTACGCAGTTTGGTACACACTAGACGAATTCCCCACCATAGAAAAATTTCAATCTAACCTAATACAGCTTTTTTGCCATTCCGAAAAAGAAGATTCATCCCCAACAAACCCAAAACGCTTACCGCTGATTAAGTATTTACAAAACCATCGCTGTTTAATCGTCTTAGATGACGTTCACAACCTTTTATGTAGCAGCCAATTGGCAGGAAAATATAAACCAGAATCCGAAGAATATCGCTCTTTATTCAAACAAATAGAAAAATTATCCCATCAAAGCTGCTTTCTCTTAATCGGTTGGGAACAACCGAGAGAAGTGACTCAAGTTAAAAGCCAAAATACTTCTATTCGTACCTTACAACTCAAAGGTTTAGACATCGCAGCCGGACGGGAAATACTCAGAGATTATGGGTTAGAAGAAATCGACAACAGTGAAACTCTCATTCATCGCTACCAAGGCAACCCCCTATGGTTAAAAAGCGTGGCGACTCTGATTCAAGACTTGGGAGGAGGTGTGACCGAGTTATTACCAAATGATACCATATTGTTGCCAGAAGATTTGAAAGATGTTTTACAGCAGCAGTTCGATCGCCTATCCGAACTAGAAAAACAAGTAATCTCCTTGTTAGCGAAAGAAAGCCAGCCAATCAACCGGGCAAAATTGCTAGAAAATGACAGAATTCCGGCTTCAGAGTTGCTAAATGCGCTGCAATCTCTATCGCGACGTTGCTTGATAGAACAACAAGCAAATTCTTACACGATTTCACCTGTACTGAGGCAATATGCGATCGCCCATACAGTGTAATTTATACAACCATTGCTTACATTGTCGCGCTTCACCCAAATTACTAGGAGTGGCAATGGGCGATCGGGTAAATAGGGCGATCGGTTCGATAGAATGATCGGTAGTCGCAATTCTATTGTTTGTCATGACGCTGAAAGAATTAGAGCCTCAACTCCTGGCACTCTCTGACGACGAAAAAGCTCAAGTCGTTCAACTCCTCACTCAAGGCAAAATCACTCCTTGGCGTGGTATTGAAAAAACGCCTGATGTCTGTGGCGGGAGTGCTTGCATTGCTGGAACTCGCATCACCGTTTGGGGACTTGTAGAAGCTCGTCGTATGGGCTATAGCGAAGCAGACTTACTCACAAGCTATCGATTACTCTCTGCTACTGATATTGCTAACGCTTGGGCCTATGCTGAAGCTTTCTCCGATGAAATTGAAACAGAAATTCGGGAAAACGATGAAGTGATGGACGAGAATTTGTAGCCGATGGCACGTCTTTATGCCGATGAGCAATACCCTTATCCTGTTGTAGAATTACTGAGAGCTTTAGGACACGATGTTTTGACTGTTCAAGAAGCAGGTAGAGCGAATCAGAAAATTCCTGACCCGGATGTTTTAGCTTTTGCTAACCGAATCAACGCGGCTATTACAGCAGAAGAATCTTTGCAAGGTAAACTGATTCCTGTTGTGCGTCCTTCACCGTAACTTAGACGCCAGTAATACCTTGCCCTAAATGCTTCAAGACTTGAAAAGCCGATCGCAATTCACTTCGCACAGTATAAATCGAAAATGCCCGCGATAACCCGTATTCGGGTGTAGGTTGAGCCCTGAGTTTCACAAACAACACATCATCGCCATTCGTCAACATACCAAATCTCGGTTTATCCAAATCAGGATTTGCCATCATGTATGCTAATGCTTGGGGTAATGCCGATCGCGTCGATATCGTAGTCTTCTTACACTCCAAAACCATTACCCAAAGCTGATTCTGCAAAATCAAGATATCAATTCGTCCCCGCAGGGTTTCTTCCCCATCATCGATCGTAATTTCGATCGCAGCTTCAGCCTTCATCCTAAACGGTGGATCGTAGAATCCCGCCAATTCTAACAAAGGTGATGCCACCAGCAATGTCACTGCCCCTTCTAACCACTCTCCATCGGCTCTATGATACAGCAATCTACGTCGTAGCGTATCCAAAGCAGTCTGTTCAGAATCGCTGGGACTTGGCAATTGGGCTTGCCACTCTGTAAAAAAAGCCTCATCCTCAGTTCGGCTCAAATTCAACCTTGATTCAGCCTCAGCAAGGCTTTTAATAGCTTCTGTAACTGCAATAACCTTTGCCATTCGTTCACCTTTGATTCAAACGGTTGAATTTCCCAGGAAAATTAGCTTCATTGTAATCAAAAATAGAGAAACTGCTATAGCGCTCGCAGTTTTCAATATCACTTCTATTGGTTTGTGTCCAGAAACAAAAACCGGGCAACTCCACAGTTACCCGGCAATCCTAACTTTAGACTTCAGACAAATCTAAAATCTAAAACCTAAAATTCTTAAACAGCCACAGTCTTCTTAGCAGAAGAGCTCAATTCGCCCTTAGCATACTTAGCTGCAAAATCGTCCAAAGACACTTGCTTAATCTTTGTACCGTGACCGGCGCAACCAAAAGAGTTGTAGCGATCGCTACAAACCTTCTGCATATACTTGATCGACGGCTTCAAGAAGTGGCGGGGGTCAAACTCATCCGGCTTGGCAAACAAAGCTTCGCGCACCGCAGCGGTAATCGCCAAACGGTTGTCAGTATCAATGTTGATCTTGCGAACGCCGCACTTGATGCCCTTTTGGATTTCTTCCACAGGTACGCCGTAGGTTTCGCGGATTTTACCGCCGTTGCTGTTGATAATTTCCAGCAATTCTTGGGGCACAGAAGAAGAACCGTGCATCACTAAGTGAGTATTCGGCAAGCGGCGGTGAATTTCTTCAATGCGGCTGATTGCCAAAATTTCGCCAGTCGGCTTGCGAGTGAACTTGTAAGCGCCGTGAGAAGTGCCGATCGCAACTGCTAGAGCATCAACGCCGGTTTGCTCGACGAAATCCACAGCTTGTTCAGGATCTGTCAGCAACTGATCGTGAGAAAGCGCACCTTCAAAGCCGTGGCCGTCTTCTGCTTCGCCCATCCCTGTTTCCAGAGAACCCAAACAACCCAGTTCGCCTTCAACGCTAACGCCGATCGAATGAGCAACATTCACCACATCGCGAGTAACTTGAACGTTGTACTCGTAGCTGGCGGGAGTCTTAGCATCTGCTTCCAGAGAACCGTCCATCATCACGCTGGTGAAACCTTGGCGCATGGCAGAATAGCAAGTGCCGGGGGCATTGCCGTGGTCTTGGTGCATGGAAATGGGAATGTGAGGATAGGTTTCAACTGCTGCCAAAATCAAGTGGCGCAGGAAATTTTCGCCAGCGTAGGAGCGAGCGCCGCGAGAAGCTTGCAAAATCACGGGGCTGTTGGTTTCGTCAGCAGCGCGCATGATCGCTTGGATTTGCTCCATGTTGTTGACGTTGTAAGCCGGTAGGCCGTAACCATTTTCAGCCGCGTGGTCGAGCAGCAATCGCATAGGTACAAGCGCCATAGATATTCCTCCTAATTATTTGTGATTTTTGGGCAGTGAATTTTGGACAAGCTCAATTCTTACGATAATATTAAGACAATTTGCCACCGATCGCGCACTATCTTTCCATATTTACTTAAAAGTTCAAAAAACAAAATTTTGAGTTCCGAGCATTCAACTCAAAACTCAAAATTCTCAACTTACAAATTTTTTATGGGTCGCCCGGGATTTGAACCCGAGACCAATCGGTTAAAAGCCGAATGCTCTACCGCTGAGCTAGCGACCCGCGAAAACATTGTTACCGCACACAATTTCTAATAGTAGCACCCCTCATTTGAAATAGCAAGTCTTTTTTAAATAAAATTTGCAGTCATGCGAACCAGCATCTGGCAAGTCGCTCCCGGCTGCAAATAAATCATGTGTTCGCCAGTGTTGAGGGCATTTCGAGGAGCAGTCCAAGGTTCCAAACAGTAAAAATCCTTGCCCTTCAACATCCAGAAAACCAACTTCCCATAGCTGGAGTTGTAACTGAGGGTGAGCCGCAAGCCTTGGGCCGCGTCAGTGACAGTAGCAGCAAGACCAGTGAGTTCGTCAAAGGAAACATCAATTTCATCCAACGTCGGGTCAAAAACCCCAGTGAAGTAACCCTTTTGATTGGTGTTCTGATCTCTGTACTGCATCCCCGGAATCTCAAAGCGCAGCTTTGATTTGTCCGTCGCCAAAAAGTAGGGGTGCAAACCACTAGAAAACGGCATGGGTTCAGCAGACAGATTGGTGTATCGCTGAAAAATTTCCAAAGAATTGCCTTTAATCTGATAAGTGAAGGCTAGTTGGAAATCAAAGGGATAAACAGCCAGCGTCTTGTCGCAGCTATCGAGAATTAGCGTAAGAGCGGCGCAACCCTCCGTAACTTGTTCGCCTATTGTCCAAGGCAAGTCTCGAGCAAAGCCGTGCTGTTTGAGCTGACGCTGCACTCCCTTGTGCGTGTAAGTACTGTCGGGGAGATTGCTGCAGATGGGAAACAGGATGGGAATCCCGCCACGTACAGTCAGATCGGGATTGGCGAACCGTTCCGCGTCCAAGTACAAGATTTCTTTGCCTTCAACCAGCCAGCTAGTGGCAATACCGCCCCGTTCCGGCACAACTTCTAGAGTAGAGTTAGCGGTTTCGTCGGAGAGGATATAGGTTTTGTACTGCTTTTGCTTGAGCGCGATCGCAAACACATTTGTCATCGGTAGTAGGTCATTGATCATTGGTTGTCAGTAAATCGGTCGTTAATAATTGGTCGCTAGTATCTTGATGTTCACCCATTACCGCCCCTATCCTCCCCCGGGCTCCTCGTTGTTCCGACCCCCATCGGCTAACCAATGCTCCCAGCTATAGGAGGCAGGGCGATCCGGTGCTTGGAGCGTTTGCTGCTGGTACCTGGAACGATCGCTGAGGTGGGCTGCTGTTTGAGTGCGACTTCAAAAGATACAGCCCTGGGGGGAAGATAGCTTTGGGGACTCGGCACTGCTTCTTGACTGGGAGATGCGGGCGAAATAAACGGTTCTTTGATGAATGGCTCTTTTGTAAATGGCTCTGGTTCCCGGCTGGGATTTTGAGGTTGAGTGGGGTAGATGCGCGGCGGCAAATTTTGATTCGGAGGCGGGTTTGACTCAATTGCAGGCCCTGTCCCGTTCGGGAAAAATGAGGAGTTGTCGGGCTGTTGGGGCGCAGCCGGCAAAGTCGGCAAAATCAAAGTAGGTTTGGGTTGTCCGGGGCTTTGGAGATTGCTTTCACCCGAGGTTCCCCCGGAACTTCGCCCTGGCTGGTATGTACCGCTCTTTGCCGATCCTGGCAATGGAGAATTTGGAGTTTTTAGTGTGGCTCCTGGCTGGACTAGGGCATCGAGAACTACAGAAGATCCCATCGGTCGATCGAAAATACTAGAAATTTGCTCGACGCGTTTGAGGATGCGATCGGCAGCAGCTCCCTTAACCACCTTCGGCTGAAACTTTTTCACCTCCACAGGCAGAAACTCTACCTTCATATTCCGGTCTTTGAGCGATACTTTCAGGACTGCGGTATCGTAATCCCTGCGAGCATTCCCGCCGAATATAAAATTACCCAGCGAGTAAACTATCGGGCGGCCCTTGTAAAGTTCTGCACCTTGCAATACCTGGGGGTGGTGTCCCACTACCAAATCAGCTCCTTGGTCGATCGTGAACCGAGCCAAATCAATCTGCCAGTCCCCCGGATAATCGGCCAATTCGACTCCCCAGTGGTAATTAACAATAATCCAGTCTACCTGACCCCTAAGAGCTCGAATATCCTCGGCCACGCGATTGTTGCGGCGGGGGTTAGTGCCCGCTTTCCCTTGGTCGGCGACGTGAAGCTCGGCATCGTAATAACCGAGGTAGGCAATCCGCTGACCCTTAACTTCAATAATATCTGGACGCCTCGCTTCTTTAATATCTCTGCCGGCTCCCAGGTGTTGAATCCCACTATTATCTAGAGTATTCATCGTCTCCACCAGCCCCGGTTCCTCGTAATCCATAGCGCGGCTATTTGCCAGATTGACAATATCCACTCCTCCGGCTGTTAATACTTTGACCGATTCTGGAGCGGCTTTAAAATTTAATTGTTTTTTGCCAGACCCCAATGTAGAGCGAGTCAGGGAGTTTTCTAGGTTAACCATCGCCACATCTGCTTGCCGGTACTCGTCCATATTGGCGAAAGCCCATTGGTGATCGTTGGCAGCAGATGCTCCGAGCGCATCCGATAGATTCACATTTCCTCCGAACATCAGCGTTACTGTTGGGTCGTAAGGATTAGCAACTTGCTTTTGCTGTACTACTGGTACCACTTCTAAGGCCGCTTGCACCGTATCCGCACGTTTTGGAGGCGGCCCCGACATTACCCCAGTTTGCTGGTAGCCGGATACTGGGGATACTAACCGCAGGGTCAGAGCTTCGTGGTAGCTGACCCAACACCCTAAAATAAATGAGGCAAGTGCCGATCCCACTAGCAGCAGAGAACGATACGTTTTAAATTTAACCCAATCGACGGCCGGTAGGGAACGGTAACGCCGCCGCTGGCGGTTGGCGGGAGTGACAATTCGCACTGACTGTTTCCAGAGAATGTCTGCATCCCCAGCCAAGCGCGCGTGAATTCGCACTCCTTCTACTGCTGGCGAGTTGAGTCTCCAGAGTTGGTGGCAAATAAATTTGACTAAGCCTTCCCGGAGAGTGCTCCCGAGTAATGTAGTATCTGGCGCAAATTCGCGCTGGAATTCTACGAGGATTTGGACGCAGCCTGCCTGAGCCTGTTCGACGCGGGCATAAATCCCTTCGGGTCGCAGCAAGCTGTCAATCCAATAATTTAGGGCTTGAAAGTTGCCCGATCGCGCTAGCTCCAAAATAGACGGCTGCGACCAATTTTCTGCGTACACCATCAATTAGCCTCCTTAATACGCACGAGCGATGACTCCAATTTGTTTTGAACGGAACCGCAATTCTTTTAGCTTAACCGCCACAGGTTCCGCTGCCCGTTTTGAAGCTTGTTGTTGGCCGCCACCATTTTCTACATTTAGGGGCTGCCTGCTGTCAGTGATTTTTATCACACTTCGGTCAATCGATTTTAGATTTTAGATTTTAGATTTTAGATTGAGTTCACAGAGGGTACTCGGGGCCAGAACAAAAGTCGAAACAAAAGGTTTCTGGGGGAGTTGAGGTAGAAAAGAGGGAGGTTTATGAGGCAGAGTCTGTTTTTATTGTCGCTGTTTGAGAGTCGCTTTAAAGCTTCAGCTTTGAAATTTGAGATTTAAGATTGAGCCAAGAGGCGTTAGCGGGCGATCGCACAAACGTCGAAACAATAGGTTTCTGGGGGACTTGAGGCAAAAGAGAGCGAGATTTTTGAGGCAGAGTCTGTTGTTATTGTCGCTGTTAATCGCGTGCCGTCGTCAAGTCCTAATGCTGCGATCTATGCTGGCAAATGCCTCTCACGAGGGATGCCACTGGCTGCACAACCTGTAATTGGATAAATGGCGTACTAGATAGATTTGGTGGTAAAATCAAATTTGGTAACTCCCATCGGTACCAAAGTTGCGGAAAACGTGAAACTGGCCAGTCCACACGGCTGTGCCTTCCGATGTAAAACCCAAAGTACGTTACGGTAAACAGACCATATTTTAAGCAAGTTACACTGCGCAGGAGAACTGACAAATGCTACAGCGCAAAATCTATCAACTCTGTTGTGATGGTCGTGAGGTTTCTATTTTTCTTCGAGATCAGCAACGTTGGATAGAGCGCGCTCGTATCCTAGATATTGAAGGGGATCTAGTCACGCTGCGCTACGAAACCGACGAAGAAGACGAAATCAGCTCCTGGGAAGAAATGGTGCGTCTCGAAAGTATTGGCTCTGTGTCCCAGAAGTTGGCTTCGGTATCCCGAACTAACTGCGAACCCCTAGTTTCTGACGATTGTCCCGAAGCCGAACAAATTCGCAATCACTACCCGGACTCGAATTTGGAATAGTTTTGAGCTCGCGCTTGAGGCACAAGGAAAACTTGGGGGAAAAGAAAACGACTTTTCTCCCTTTTTTGTGGAGAAATTATGGAAAAAACCCGGTTTAGGCCAAACATATTCTGGGTTGTGACCGCATAAGCTATTTTGCCTTTAAATTTAAGCTTGATTGCGGAATCTCCTGCCCACGTCACAAGAGCGTAAGTACACAGTAGTTGAAAAATTCAATACGCGACAGCTTACCCCTGCTTAAACCGGGTTTTTTGTCTGGGTGCGTCCAGGACTGTTCTTTTGTTTTCTTTGCCTGCGGGCTGGTTTCGAGGTGCCAGACAGCTTATTCGCCGTCTGTTTCGCCATCTTCTAGGAAAAGTTCGGACTCCGGTATCGCTTTAAAGACGGGACAGAAACCGTCGGGGGTAACTTTAAAACCAAACAAAGCACTGGACTGGTTCCAACAGCGCTGGCTGCGGTAGTGCTGGCAATTGCCGCAGCATTCGAGGTTGGCCTGAACGGCGCTGCCTTGAAAAAGGAGTTCCCGCTGGGAGATGCCGCGCAGTACCAGCTCTTCGCCTTGCCAGCGCGCTTCTACCAAGCCGGTATCGGCAAAATTGGCCCACCGAGGATCGGCTGTAATCGGACTCGGCAAGCTAATTGCTACCTCTGTCCCCAATTCGCTGAGTTCTCCCTCATAGTTAGTTTCTGGGATAGCGGGCTGCAAAAACATTTCCCCGATCGGCAATTCGACCAGGGTTCCGGCCGCCGGAGTGTGCAACTGGTAGCGGTTTCGCAGCTCGTCCAAGTTAGCCAAGTCAGCCAAATATGCAGGGGAACCGTGGAGTAAAATTACGTGCTGGGGACGCAAATTGTGAATGAGTTGGGTCGTCCCCGGCCCGTCGCAGTGTTCGGCTAGCAGATAAGTTTCGACACTTCTGACTCCTGATTCGGGCCTGTTGCCCAGCCAGTCGCTGACGGGATATCCTGGTTTTTGAGGCGCGAGCAAAATCCAAGGATTTTTGCCATCGGCAACATACAAAGGCAAATCAGCTAACTTGTCTGTAATTACAATACAGGGCGTGGCTCCCAATCCTGGGCGTTGTTCGGGAGACAGCCGGCGGACGCGGGGTTTCACCCTTTCGTCCCAAAACAAAGGTTGGTGCAGAGCAAAATTTTGGACGGCGGTGGGAAATTGGGGTAATAGTTCCAGATAAGCGTCGCACCCGTCGGCGACAGTGCCGTCCACCCATATATCTAAGTCACGGCCCGTAAAGTAGTGGTGACTGCGAAGTAGCATCAGCATTTCTTGGCCCAAACCAAGGGCCGGCGCGGGCAGCAGTACCGAGTACCCGTCGGCGATCGCGCGGTGGATGCGATCGGCTAACTGATTTTCTAGTTGTCGGCGGTGAGGGTGGCGCGCCGTGCCATAACTGCCTTCCAAAATTAACACATCCGGCTTCATGCCCCTGAGTTCTCCCAGGGGCAAACCTTCCACCAAACGAGAATTGGACAGGAAAAAGTCGCCGGTGTAAACCACGGTGTAGGTGCGGTGCGGTGCGGCATAAGTCAGCAGCACAGTCGCCGCTCCGGGCAAATGACCCGATGGGAACAACTGCACGCTCAGTCCTGGGCGCACTTCGAGCGGCGACTGCCAGGGCAGCCCCTGACAGAACCTGGACTCGGGCTGCTGAGCCAGTTCTGGCCAGTTGAGCGGTAGCAGTCGCGCTGTCACTTCGCTGGCGTAAATTGGCAAGTGGGGGAAAGATTGATGGAGTGCTAGCAAACCTCTGGCATGGTCAGAGTGGGCGTGGGTACACACCACAAAATCCGCTGGCAGCGATCGATTTAGTGTCGCTGATAGCGGTGCAATATCCTCTACACCGCAGTCGAGTAAAATGCGGTGCGGCCCCATTCGCACTAGGAGACAGACACCTTCTTGGGCGTGGCCTGCGCCGTAAGGTAAACAATCGAGATCCATCACTGCGGTTAGCTCCCTGCTTTGCACGCAACTTGCAGTATCGCGACATTTAAAGATTGGTTGCGACTGCATTCATTCGATCAAGTTCAGTCTCGGACGCTGAAACCGGGTTTGATGAACGAAAACACTTTGTTGCCGCCCTCGCTCCCGGTTAAAAAACCCGGTTTATCAAAGTTCTGGTGCGTAAGCCCTGGGGCTAAATGTTTGCTCGAAGGCTCCGCTTCCCGTCAAAGGGAAGTAATTGCACTTAAGATTTGATGCAGCGCCAAGAAGGCGATTTTCCGAAGGCATTTGCCTGACGGGCATTCGGCCTTCCACAAAGTTCATGCTACTGGTTCTGGCATCAAAAGTTACATTTTATTGCATCATGTAAGAGTAGCGAACTCGATCTCATATTCTGAGTTTTAAACTTTTTTCCACAATTTGCGCCTGCTAAAAGCTAGTCTTTTTTATGAGAAGATTTTAATTCAGATGTCCAAATATCTTGATAAAACTTTACAATTCTTCATTTTTAGGATGTTGAAGGCCCTGTATTGTCCAATCTGAAAAACGGAGAACCAGCATGGGGCTAGCTAACTGCTTTTGTCCGGGCAGACAGATGCTTTATGAGTTTGCTCGGTTTCTTTGTAAAAGTTTGATACATTCTTCTAAGCAAACCTTGTGGCTATACAGGAGAGAGTTTAAATGGCTTTTTGACCCTGCCCAAAAACGGATATAAGTTTCCGACAGGAATCGCCAGCAGCCCAAAGTTTTAGACTCCTGTTCAAGCTCCAGATTCATCTGTGAAGTAAATCTCAAATCGTTCGACTGAGCGCGGCTCGACTGAGCGGGACTCGACGGCTCGCCCAACGTCTCGCCGAAGTCTCAAAACTCAAATCTAAAATCGGCTGACTGCCCCATAATAGGTTTGTTTACTCCGCTCTTTGACTAGGGGACAAAACGATGTGTTTTTTTGTTTGACCCCAAACATAGCCAGCTCAATCCCCCGACAATGGAGGATATTTATCCTGTACAAATCCCACTAACTTGCCAGAAATAATCTCAGGTTTCTGAGTCTCCAACCAGTCTATAATCTTCGGTTTTTTATCATTTGGGTATTCTTTGCGGTGGGGTTTTTGAGTTGTTTGTCAGCTAATTTGTGGCGGCTTAAATAGAGTGTAATAGCTTGGTTTTAAGTCAAACCTCACATCGTAGTTCTCGAATAGTATCGTTGGAGTTGTGCTAGATTCCAGTTTTTTGACTGCCGTCAGCAAATGACTGCTGCGCTTTGCACAGATTCTAGATAACTGACTGAGCCTCGTCGTTCTGCCAATTTTAACCTAGAGATACGAGTAGTTTATACAGTTTAGTTTATTAACCAATGAAGCCGGAACTGACTTATTTAACCTGCTGATACCAATTTAATATGAAGCTGCATAGAATAAAGCTTCCAGAATGAAAGTGTAAGAAGATAGTGAACTGATTTCTTCAGGTGTGATTTGTTGCAGAACCTCATTAAGTCGTTCGCGCAATTCCCCAAG
>NZ_JAUBUG010000050.1:2703-58273 GCF_036705345.1 Microcoleus sp. B3-D2 | reverse complement strand
GAAATTAGTTTCCACCCATTCCCCCCCAGATGTCAAGCCTGATTTTGTTAAGAAAGATGTGAGTAAGGCATAGCTTGTTAAGGGGGGTTAGGGGGGATCTAGGCTTCGATATAAACAAGAGAGACGGTTAGTTTAACGTTAAATTGTCACCAATAGGATCTGCCTTAGAACGCATTTCACTCTTACTCTGCCTCGACTTTAGCTGTTTTTCGTGTCTAATTTCTCAGCAGTCGCAAACCGCTTAAGGTTACTATTACTGTAGAGCCTTCGTGACCGATGACGCCGAAAGGCATGGTGATATTTCCGAAAAAATTAGCCGCCAATAACAGCACAATGCAACTGAGTGCAAAAACAATGTTTTGTTTGACAACTTTTTGAGCGCGGCGGCCTAAACTAATTGCTTTAGCTAGTTGCTCTAACTTATCTGCCATTAATACTATATCAGCAGTTTCTAAAGCAACATCGCTGCCGGAAATTCCCATGGCAATGCCGACGGAAGCTTGAGCGAGGGCGGGGGCGTCGTTGATGCCGTCTCCTACCATTGCTACAGTTTGATACTGGGTTTGCAGTTGTTTAATTGCCTGCACTTTGTCTTCTGGCAAAAGTTCGGCGTACACTTCTTTGATGCCTAATTGGCGGGCGATGTGTTGAGCGGTTTGCTCGTTGTCGCCGGTTAGCATAATTATATGTTCTACACCTAATTTTTGCAAGCGTTTTACCGTTGCTGCTGCTTCGGGGCGGAGGGTATCTGCTACGGCAATGATTCCCAAAAGCTGAGCGCCCTTTGCTACCCAAACAACTGTTTTACCTTCTGCTTGCAACTGCTGGCTGATTTGAGCTAATTCGGAAGTTGCTTCGACAAATTCGGCTTTACCAATGGCAATGATTTGATTGTTGACTTTGCCGACAATTCCTTGACCGATTTTTGCTTGTACATCGGTAGCGGTTGACAATTGTAATTGTTGCTGCTGGGCGGCGCTGACAATTGAAGAGGCGATCGCGTGTTCGGAATGAGCTTCTAGGGCGGCAGCCAATTGCAGAACTTCTGTTTCAGTATATCCGGCTGCTGGTACAATTTGGATAACTTCAGGTTTTCCCGTGGTGAGAGTTCCGGTTTTGTCAAAGGCGATCGCCCTTACTTTACCAATCATCTCTAATTGCGCGCCACTTTTAAACAAAATTCCCTGTCTCGCCCCGTTAGCAATTCCCGAAAGCAGCGCCGGCATAATCGAAGCCATCAGCGCACAGGGGGATGCGACTACTAGGAAAATCAGCGCCCGATAGATTGTCTCTTCCCAATTCCAGCCCAAAACAAAGGGCGGCAAAGTTGCCAGAAGCAAGCCTAAACCGACAATTAATTTAGCATAACCGCGCTCGAATTTTTCCACAAACATTTGAGAAGGCGGCGCTGCTGTTTGCGCTTCTTGGACTAGCCGAATCACTCGCTGAATTAAGCTGCTTTCGGGAGTTTTATGAACTTCGAGTTTCAGCGCGCCGACACCGTTAATTGTACCTGCATAGACTTCATCGCCCCTGGTTTTTTCCACGGGCATCGATTCGCCGGTAATCGAGGCTTGATCGATCGCGCTGTAGCCTTCAATAATTATCGCATCTGTGGGGATGATTTCTCCGGGCTTGACTAAAATGTAATCGCCAATTTCCAATTTGTCGATCGCAACGAACCGTTCCCCGCCGTACATTACCACCCTAGCAGTATCTGCAGTCAAACTCATCAAACTGCGGATGCTGCGTTCAGTCCGCTGCATAGCATAACCTTCAAGGGCGCCGCTAATTGCAAAGATTAAAATCAACACCGCACCGTCAACAATTAAATGATATTCTTGCCGCCACAGCCCCAAACCAGCCGCGCCCAAAGCAGCGACAATCATTAACAAATCTACATCTAATTCGCGTTCTTGAAAAAGCGTAGTTAAGCCTTCGCGGGTGCTGGAATAGCCGCCGATAACATAAGCCGCGGGTAAGATTAACACGGCTACACCCAGCCAGCCGAGTTGCAGGGCTAGCGAACCCAAGATTACTAGAATTCCGCACAGGGCGGCTGTTAAAGCGTCGGGATGTTCTGTGGCGAGGCGCCAGAGGCGAGAAATGGGGAGGGAATTGGGAGTCATTGGGGAAATTTGATTTGGTAGAATGACTCCTTTACCCTAAACCTTGACATTAATGTCAATGTCAAGAGTGAAACCAAAATAAATCCAGCATCAACTCGCCCCTCGTTGAGTCCCAGAGTCCGACAGTCCGACAGGGAATGAATTCCCTGTCTCATAGCGTAAGTCCTCTGAAAGAGGACTCAAGAGAGTTGAGAATTGAATTTAATTAATGTTTTAGTCGGTTTTAACCGACTTCTGCTATGAGACGGGGAATTCATTCCCCGGCGGACTCTGGGTGAATTCGAGAGCCCAATGTACAATCCAAAATTCCCAAAATTCAATGCAAAAAGAATAGTTGAGTTCCCGAGTCCGACAGGGAATGAATTCCCTGTCTCATAGCGCAAGTCCTCTGAAAGAGGACTGAAGATGGCTGAGAAGTGAATTTAATGTTTTAGTCGGTTTTAACCGACTTCTGCTATGAGACGGGGAATTCATTCCCCGGCGGAATCTGGGTGAATTCGAGAATCAAATATACAATTCCAAAATTCCCAAAATCCAATGCAAGAATACCTGACAATCAAACAACTTACAGAAGCGGTAAAAGGCACAATTACCCCTCGGATGGTGCGACATTATCACGCTTTGGGGCTGCTATCTCCGGCGGTACGATCGACCTCTAACTATAGATTGTATACCCGCAGCGATGTGCAAAGACTCCAAAGAATAGTCGCACTGAAGCAGCAAGGCTTTCAACTGTCTCACATCCGCAAACTGTTAGAAACTGACGCGGATGCTTCGCCAGACGCGCTGATGGCGACTCTGCAACGGCAATATCTGTCGGTTATTCAGCAAATTGTTCGCCTCAGAGAAACGGCTTCGGCGCTGGAAGGATTGCTGGGGCGGGATATTTCCTGTCAAGCGGTGCAAGCCGACGCCTTGGCGCAATTAAGGCTGTTGCAGGCGGAAACTGAGGGGGGGTTGGATGAGTTGGAACAACTTTGGGAGGGTTGGGATGCGGGGGCGCACACTCACCCGGAGGATTTTGGGGAGTCGTTGCAGCTTTTGTTGCCGGATTTGCCCGATCGCTCGGAAATTGAGGTAGACTTGCTTTCTAAACTGGTGTTAGCCTGCGGAGATTGTTCGCTGCTGCCGTTTGTGAAGTTGAGCGAAACGGCGATTAAATCGGCGCGGGAAGCTTTGAAAAATCAGTGTCAAATTGTGGCTGATGTGCCGCCTGTTTTTGCGGCTTTGGATGGGACAAGATTGGCGCATTTAGGAACAAGTATAGCAACTTTAATTGATGACCCGCACGTCAATGCTGCGGCGGAAGCGGAACAGGAATTCTGGCAGCAGGGTGAGTGGTTTGATAAGTTGTTGAAACTGGAAAAAGGATGTATATTGGTGATAGGATATGCGCCGTCTGTGCTGATGGCGGTTTGCGAGGCGATCGAGAATGGGCAACTGCAACCGGCTTTGGTGATTGGAATGCCGATCGGTTTTAGTCATTCTCCGGTGGCGAAACGGCGGTTAGTGCGATCGGGCGTTGCTTATATTACGACTGTGGGGACTTTTGGTGGCGGGTTGTTGGCGGCGGTTGCTTTGAATGCTTTGGTTGAGTCTTTGATTGAAAAGCCGAATTGTCACTGTCATCTCAAGTGAAAATGGGATTTAGGTTTATTGTGGCTTAATTTGTATTTTGCTGCTTCATCTCAATTTCGGGTGCGCGGGAATCATATCAAATCCGCGCTTCATAGTCCGTCCTGGTAAAGTCGAGTCAAGCTGCCAACAAATATCAGCGTAATTTTCAGTTTTTCGAGTCACAGTCAACAGTCATGTCTGAGTGCAACCGCAAATGATATCATACCCGATTTAGTTTCAATCTTTGATAGGGATTTAGGTTTATTGCAGCGCGCTTGGACTTTGTTTCAATCCCTGATAGGGATTTATGGTTTTTCCCGCTACATTGTCCGAGGCGAAAGCCTTCCAATACAGGGTTTCAAGCCTTATATCGGGAAATATGGTTTTTCCGACATTGTAATCACCCAATATTTCCACTTCAAGGCAAGTTTCAATCCCTGATAGGGTTTTATGGTTTTTCCGACAACATTTTCAACAGCAGCATCAATCCATAAATTGTTTCAATCCCTGATAGGGTTTTATGGTTTTTCCGACATTCAATGCGATCGTTGAAGGGCAAAGCAGTCGCCACGTTTCAATCCCTGATAGGGTTTTATGGTTTTTCCGACTGGAGGCTTACAGCATGGCATCACCTCCACCGGGCGGCGGTTTCAATCCCTGATAGGGTTTTATGGTTTTTCCGACTTCGCCTATCAATTTCTGAGTTGAGAATCTGTAGATCGTTTCAATCCCTGATAGGGTTTTATGGTTTTTCCGACTCTTGCCTCCTTCGTATTCTAGTTGCACGCAGTGATTGTTTCAATCCCTGATAGGGTTTTATGGTTTTTCCGACTTGTTGGCTATCATCCAATCCTTAAGGTGCATGGCTTCATCAGTTTCAATCCCTGATAGGGTTTTATGGTTTTTCCGACCCACTAGGCGCTTGATGGAAGCGGATTCCAACGTTTCAATCCCTGATAGGGTTTTATGGTTTTTCCGACTCTTTTCTATAGAAATTTTCTTAAGAAAAAGAAAGTTTCAATCCCTGATAGGGTTTTATGGTTTTTCCGACTTGACTCACGTAACTCAAGCGGCTGGCACAGTTGTGTTTCAATCCCTGATAGGGTTTTATGGTTTTTCCGACCTGTAAGAGCAATCCGGCTTTAGCTTCGCTCATTCCGTTTCAATCCCTGATAGGGTTTTATGGTTTTTCCGACTCCATATTCTAAAGAGCGTTTGTTGCTTAATTTTATGTTTCAATCCCTGATAGGGTTTTATGGTTTTTCCGACGCTTGTCTGCTTGTATTATAGCATTACGCAATTCCGTTTCAATCCCTGATAGGGTTTTATGGTTTTTCCGACGCAAGATACTTTGTTTCCCTACGCAAGCCGCACCTCAGTGTTTCAATCCCTGATAGGGTTTTATGGTTTTTCC
Source organism: Microcoleus sp. B3-D2 (assembly GCF_036705345.1). NCBI lineage: Bacteria > Bacillati > Cyanobacteriota > Cyanophyceae > Oscillatoriales > Microcoleaceae > Microcoleus > Microcoleus sp. B3-D2. Next base: position 53,113 of record NZ_JAUBUG010000050.1, on the reverse strand, counting down.
GACGGTATTCGGTAGCCGGAGCATTAGCAAGTCCAGGTTTCAATCCCTGATAGGGTTTTATGGTTTTTCCGACAGTTAGTGGAACTCCACAACCTTGATATTCCAGTCGTTTCAATCCCTGATAGGGTTTTATGGTTTTTCCGACAGTAGCTTCAATCAAGACAAATTCTAATTCAGGTTTCAATCCCTGATAGGGTTTTATGGTTTTTCCGACTTCCACTTGAGTGCAATTTTTTTAAGTAATTTGCTTGGTTTCAATCCCTGATAGGGTTTTATGGTTTTTCCGACTTGGCTTTTATTTCTGGGGCTGTCGCTTCTGGCAGTTTCAATCCCTGATAGGGTTTTATGGTTTTTCCGACTTGTGAGGGTATCGACATCGGCGTTGGCGTCCCAGTTTCAATCCCTGATAGGGTTTTATGGTTTTTCCGACTTTCAGCCGTATTTTCATCTAAAACTGTATAAACATCGTTTCAATCCCTGATAGGGTTTTATGGTTTTTCCGACTGAAGTTGTGGGAGAGGGGATGGACTACAAGGCGATCGTTTCAATCCCTGATAGGGTTTTATGGTTTTTCCGACCTGTATTATAGGTCATTATCGTGATTGCGTCAAGTATCTGTTTCAATCCCTGATAGGGTTTTATGGTTTTTCCGACATTTACTGGGGTGATGATTGTCCAGTTCGCAGACATCGGTTTCAATCCCTGATAGGGTTTTATGGTTTTTCCGACTTCACTGAAATAGAAATCGAATCAGAGGATGAAGTTTCAATCCCTGATAGGGTTTTATGGTTTTTCCGACTTTCTCCCCGGCATTCCCGGTACAAAAGATATTTGGCGTTTCAATCCCTGATAGGGTTTTATGGTTTTTCCGACGCAGCCTAAGCCGGCCTACAGTGATCGCGGTGTTTGGGTTTCAATCCCTGATAGGGTTTTATGGTTTTTCCGAGAAACCCTACTTAGCGTATATGGCGCACCTTCTGCGGTTTCAATCCCTGATAGGGTTTTATGGTTTTTCCGACCCTTATTAGTCCGCCCAGCCCCAGCGCCGTCCATGCGTTTCAATCCCTGATAGGGTTTTATGGTTTTTCCGACAAGCGATCGCTAAATTAACACATTCTAAAATCAAGTTTCAATCCCTGATAGGGTTTTATGGTTTTTCCGACATCCGTGTAGGCTGAGTCGGCTGCATCTCGAATTTGTTTCAATCCCTGATAGGGTTTTATGGTTTTTCCGACCTTCTGTTATTCACAATGGCTACCAGTGCTATAAGTTTCAATCCCTGATAGGGTTTTATGGTTTTTCCGACGCAGCAAAACTCTCCGACCGGGTGCATCAAATTGTTTCAATCCCTGATAGGGTTTTATGGTTTTTCCGACGGCTCAAGACAATCGTTGTTTAAGGTAGCTTCCAATAGTTTCAATCCCTGATAGGGTTTTATGGTTTTTCCGACTGGTGACATACCTCAAGAACCGTAATTTAGACGCTTTCGTTTCAATCCCTGATAGGGTTTTATGGTTTTTCCGACTTGTCAATGAGGATTTAGTGTTAACAAGAGTTCGTTTCAATCCCTGATAGGGTTTTATGGTTTTTCCGACGTTGCAACTCCGTTAACTTGCTCTAATTGCCCATTAGCTAGTTTCAATCCCTGATAGGGTTTTATGGTTTTTCCGACGGATTATTCCTAATTTCCAGTCGAGATGTGTCTCAGGTTTCAATCCCTGATAGGGTTTTATGGTTTTTCCGACTTAAAAAGCGATTGCCTGCAAACCGGAGGAAGCAAGAGTTTCAATCCCTGATAGGGTTTTATGGTTTTTCCGACTTCACGTAGTAGTCAATCTCCCTTGCGCCATACGCCGGTTTCAATCCCTGATAGGGTTTTATGGTTTTTCCGACTATGCTCCGACACGCGACGGGTTATTACTTGGCTGTTTCAATCCCTGATAGGGTTTTATGGTTTTTCCGACGGGAACGGCAATCGCCCTTTGGCTAGCTCCCCTGTTTCAATCCCTGATAGGGTTTTATGGTTTTTCCGACATCAGCAAGTGTGATCAAGCACTTATTGAGTTCTGGGTTTCAATCCCTGATAGGGTTTTATGGTTTTTCCGACATGAAAAAACGTAGAGAGGCGTCACCTGTTGTACGTTTCAATCCCTGATAGGGTTTTATGGTTTTTCCGACTCGGTTTCAGAGCCGATCGCCAAAGAAACCAACACCGGTTTCAATCCCTGATAGGGTTTTATGGTTTTTCCGACTTCGTTAGCTAATTGCTTGGGCTTCATTTTTTATTGGTTTCAATCCCTGATAGGGTTTTATGGTTTTTCCGACGAGAAATCAGCGCAAGTATGATCAATCGGAAGCCAGTTTCAATCCCTGATAGGGTTTTATGGTTTTTCCGACCCTTCAAAGAATTTGTTATCTGTATCCGTATTTTTGTTTCAATCCCTGATAGGGTTTTATGGTTTTTCCGACACAATTGTCTCAATCTCATTCTCCTCTGCCAATTGTTTCAATCCCTGATAGGGTTTTATGGTTTTTCCGACGGTAGAGACAGATACGGGTAAAGTTATCGAGCTTGTTTCAATCCCTGATAGGGTTTTATGGTTTTTCCGACTGCATTTTGTACGTGGTACTTATCGGCAGTTATCCGTTTCAATCCCTGATAGGGTTTTATGGTTTTTCCGACGCTTTGTCATTCAATTACAACTAAATGTTGACTTGTGTTTCAATCCCTGATAGGGTTTTATGGTTTTTCCGACCGGCGGGCTACAAATACCCCTGCTACGACGGCGAGCCGTTTCAATCCCTGATAGGGTTTTATGGTTTTTCCGACCGGATGTAATAAACCCAGCTATTACTGGGATAGTTTCAATCCCTGATAGGGTTTTATGGTTTTTCCGACGGGACAATTTCTTGGTCGGAAACTTTTGAGTCAGGTTTCAATCCCTGATAGGGTTTTATGGTTTTTCCGACGTTTACAGTTACGACTTTTTGGCGGCGGTCAAGTTTCAATCCCTGATAGGGTTTTATGGTTTTTCCGACCGTACTTCTTGGCGAGATTGTGTTCGATCGATGCTGCTGTTTCAATCCCTGATAGGGTTTTATGGTTTTTCCGACTGTTGCCAGCTTTCCAACCTATACCGCCCGGTAAGAGTTTCAATCCCTGATAGGGTTTTATGGTTTTTCCGACTTGATAAAATTGATGATGAGTGTAGCTGTGAAGACCAGTTTCAATCCCTGATAGGGTTTTATGGTTTTTCCGACATGAGAGATGCGCCAACCAATAACAAAGTCAGCTCGGTTTCAATCCCTGATAGGGTTTTATGGTTTTTCCGACAGCCCGTTCCAGAAGCTTTGCTGTATTTGGTTTTCAAGGTTCATTTGCGTCTGCATAAAACAAAAGTACCATTTCAGCCTTCGACTTGTCAATACCCAACTTTTCAGACAGCCCTCAAACCCTTGTCCCGCATAGATTTCAGCGATTGCGTCTACCATTTTATTGCTTGAAGTGCCTCTAACCCTTACAGCATCTACATTATAGCCCCCCAATTTAACACCTCGATTTTTACACCTACTCATAGACGCATTTTCCACCCAAAAACAGACATCAACCGATCACCACTTACCCAAAGCCCCCCAAACAGTACCCGAAACCACCCCCCAAATCGCCCCCAAACCAGCCCCCACGATCGCCCCCGCCACAGGCCCCAACTGCACCGGCACCCCAGCGCTAACAGCCGGAAACATCGCAGACACCAACGCCCCCAACACAGCACCCGCAAAAGTCCCCAAAAAACTGCCCCAAATCGCCCCCAAAGTCCCACCCTTCAAGCCCGAAGGCTGAAACGAAATTGGCAACTTCGGCGAAAACCCGCACAAACCCAAGAAACCCCCAGAAACCACACCTCCAACAGAACCGACACCAGCCGCCACGATCGCCACACCCAGCAACAAACCCGCAAACTCATTCACCGGCCGCATCTGGACACCGTATTGCTGCCAAACCACCAACCCAGCCCCCAACAAAACACCAGCCAGAGTCCCCACAAACGAGCCCCAGACGGCCCCCAAATACCCTCCGCGCCGGCCCCACACCCTCCCTGCCGGCAGCGCCAGAGGAGGCCGAAAACTCGCCCAAACACAGCCCCAGACGGCACCAACCCCCGCCCCAGCCAAAATCCTCTCCCCGATTCCCGGAGTGCTATTAATCGCGCCAAACACCGCACCGCCGATCGCCGCCAACAAAAAAGCGCCCCAAGCCGCCCCCACCACAACTCCGCCCCACTTCCGCCAAATCTGATTCGGCGGCAAAGTAAAAACGCCCCACATCATCCCAAAAAAACAGCCCCAAATCGTACCAACAAAAATCGCCCCCAAAATAGCGCCGCCGCCCTCAGCTATTACCGAATAAATCCCCCCGATCGCCGCCAAACACAAACTGCCCCAAACACCTCCCCAAGCAGCATCCTGAAAAATGCGCTCAAACTTCCCCACGGGAAGCTGAGGCGCAGGAGTCCGACTCCGAGGAGACATCGGCATCGGCAGCAAGGGCACTGCGTACTGGCCGATAGGGCGCGACAGCCCCGTGGAGGGCTGTTGCCGGCGCACTGCGGGCTGCATCACGACGGGCGGTGGTTGGGGCTTTTTACGCTTGGTTTTCGCGGGCTGCAAGTGCAATCCGTTGTTGACTGCTTGCCGCGAAGGAAACGGATCGCGCCCTTTGAGGAGTTTTGCCCGATCGCACCAAGGACACCGACTGAGATGATTTCCGTATTTATGCTGAGTGTTTTTGCTGCAAGTAACCAAAGCATCTTCCGCTTCCCGAATCGCATTCACCCAAGTTTTCGCATCCGGGCGCGCCGAAGGATTGCCGTGCCCTTCCTCAAAACAGCGGATAAACATCTGTCGCAGCCGCGGATGCAGCATCTCAAAAGGAGGCGCAGCCGGCATCGGGCGGTAGGGAATCCGCTTCGTACCTGTGGGGAAATGGCCGGATCGAATTCTCGCTTCCAAAGGCGGCGGTTCATCGCTACCGAGATAAACTCCCGAAAACGGGTGCGTACCTTCCATCAGCAATTGAAAAATTAATACCGCTAAACCGAACAAATCGTGCTCAGGAGCTCGATCGATATCGCGGAAAGTCTGGCCCTGCAACTCCGGCGGCGTAAACTCGGGTTTCCCCACGGGACACCGATAAACGTAACCCGTATAAGGATCGCGGACTTGAAACGAATCCGTGTCTACCAGCGTTACCAACGCCGTATCCGTCACGAGAATGTTCGACTCGTTTACGTCGCCGATGACGTAACCCCTGACGTGGAGGGCATTTACAGCCGAGGCGAGATTTCTGGCGGTACGGTGGAGGTAAAGATAGCTAAATAGCGGTTTTTGTTCGCGCCTGGTTTTGGGAGTGTAAAAAGTGTGTACCGGCATCACTTTGTTGACGCGCGGCATCACAAAACCGACAATTTTTTCTCGCCCGCCGACAGTATGCAGCAAATCGATCGGCCAAGCAATGGAAGCGTGCCCGGGTTCCGCGATCGGCGCATCCGGCGGCATACTGAACATGACTGTGAGTTTGTCGCCGTCTTCGTCTGTCGGTTTGTGGTAGATTTTTGCTACAAGGGACGAGTCTTGGGCGATCGGGTAGATGCGACCTTCACCGCCACTGGCGATCGCGGTTTTGGTGTCGATCGCAATCAGTTGTCCGCTAAATTGGCGCTGCAACTGCATATAATTCCGTTAGGGGATACAGGATTTGGAAGCCATCACTCAATAAATTTGACTTGCCCATTAAATCTTACCAAAATAATTGGGTCTAAAGCCCCGTCCTTATAGGAAGGCTTTAATTGATTGCCGATTTTTGTTTTAATCGTTTAGTTGCGTTAGTATCTATTTTTCAAATTTCCTTGCCTTCTATTTAAGGTAGAGTACAATGACACTTATACCACAGGTAGAATAACCGCCGATACACATGAGACACCAAGCTCAAACGACTGGTCGGAAAACAATAATGGTTAGTGGGTGGCGAAAACCACGAAAAACATAGCTAGGCTGACTAACGTAAGCCAAAACCAGAAAAGTAAATTTTTGAAAGTTAAAACGTACCGTAGGGCATCCGGTAACATGAGAAGTAATTCTCGAACGCTTGGGGAGATAAAACCCTCTGGGACTAACTAAATTAGGCTCGATATTTGGTTCCTTTGAACGGATATTTGGTTTAAGTATTGCCGCAAGGATAGATAGTTTTAAGGTATGTCGCCAGAACCAAGAATCCCCCCGCCTGATAGCCCGGGAGTGTCAACTTTGTTATGACTTAGGCATCGGTGACGAGAGACCGAGTTTTTCACCAAAAGAGGCGTTGCAGCCCGCAGATTCGGTAAAAAACCCGGTTTCTTGGGTGGAAGTGGGTAAGCCCTGTTGCTGTTGGTGGGATGGGCGTCCCGCCCGTCCGCGCTATCAAAATTAAATATAAACCAGCTTCAAATCCACCGACAATAACAACATTTTATCCTCAATTTTTTGTCTGACGGCCGGTGTCACCTGACAATTATCGCTGTTGAGGCATTCCACCAGCAAGTTGTGGGCATAGTAATACTGTTTCAGCAAAGTTTTCTGTTGGGGGCGAAAGTCTCGATTGTAGCCGATCGCAGTTTTGAATTTTGCCAGCCAACAGCTACCGAACTCTTTGCGCCAGTTTTTCCAGTTTTGCAAATCCGGCATCTCAGTCTGAAATTGTGCCAGCAGTTGTTTAAGTTCTGGTTCAATATCCAGCGCCCAAATGCCAACCAAAGTACCCGCCACATCATTATCAAAAGCCAATTTCAGAGACTCGTTAACATCTGCAAATTCTACATTTTTTCCAGCCTTTGCCAAACAATTCCGAAACTTGCGAACTTTCGATCTATCAAACTTCTGACTCGGATCGAGGACGCGAGTCAAAGCCAAATCGAGGACGCAAACTAAGGCAACATAAAAAGCGCGATTTTCGACTGGTTTAAAATTCCTTTGCACTAACTGAGACTTGTGATTTGCCCAGATTAGTAACTGCTGCAAAGTTTCATCTTTAGCCGCCATACTGTCTAATTTTTGTTGCATCAGCAGCAAAAGTTCGTCAGCCGGTTGCAAAATGCTGACAACTCTCACAAATTCATTTTTCCACTTTTTGTCTGTAATCCGGTTGACCAATTCTGGCAGCGATTCGGGGTTCGCACTGTCAATCAGATATTCTGGTTGAGTGTCGCTTTCCTCTAACAGTTCGTCAACTGCACTTTTGATAAAGTTATCCACCAACCAGTCGCGGGTACGCGAGAAATTGCTCTCCAACTCTAGGTAATGACTGCCTAATTTTGCCTTAAAGTCTTTGGGAAAAATCTTTTTAGCCACTAACATATTTTTCCAGCGAGTTAGCTGGCTGGCGCTGCGTTCGGGAAAGCGGTTGTACAAATAGTCGATCGCGATCGCCTCTAGAATATCCGCACCCAGAATTTCCCGCCGTTTCAGCTCGTTTTCTGGCCCTATTTGTCGCCGCTGAGTTAAATCCCCCTGCTGGCTAACAATTGGTTCAATCAAGTGCTGAATCAGCCAGTTTCCCCCACGGAAAAAATTCCGATCAAACTCCAAGTAAATCGCGCCGAACAAAGCCTCAAAAGTCTCCGAAAGCAATCTATTGTACTCGCTTTCGTCTGTTTGTTTCCGATTCCATACGCGCCAACCGAGTTGGTTTAACTTCAAATTTTGTGCAAATTCTGCCAGTTTTTTCGGGTCTGCTAAACGAGCTTTTAAAGTTGAGATCGCATCGGGAGCGAGTTCTGGATATTCGCGGTACAGGTAATCGGTAACAACAGCACCGAAAATCGCTCCGCCTAAGAGTGACAGCCGTTTGTACTTAACGTCTTGCCAAGCGGGAGACTCCTCGGGGCGATCGGAGTAATCGCTGGTATAGTAACGGCAATTCAAGGCGATTTCCAGCAGTTTAGTCTGCTGAAAGCTGGGAATGTCGATCGCTGCTTTGACTGCTTCAATATCTACATTATGTTTAATTCGCTCTAATTCTTCTTCACATTTACCCCACTTTTCCAACCAATCACCGCCCGCATCTTCCACATACAAATCTACAAAATCTACCCCGTAATTCATCCATTCATCCTGCATTATTCTGGCCGCTTCCAATTCTTCCCAGACTTTCTGCAAGTTATTTTCAACTGCGTTCGTACCTTGTACAGTCATAGTATTTGATTTTGATGTAATTTGATTTGATTTCCAACAATTCACGGCGATTAAATCAAATCTCAATTCAATTTAGGCCGAGTTGCTAGTTATTTCACTCTTATTGATTGCTGCGGTAAATCTTCCCGTTGCTTAGCCTTCGTATCCAGCACCTGTTGTCGCCGTCTGGCAGACCCCTCCCGGAACCAGAAAAGGGGAGGAAGAATCTTGCTCCGCCTTCGCTTTTGCGGGAAGCTGTCTGGGGACTAGGCTTTTGGCATTGTCGAGAATGGTGCAATATGTGAGTTAGTCAAAATTTCTTTTTCACCGAGTTGGGAGCAGTCGAACTATTCTCAGCAGCATATCTGCTTGATTTACGGGAACTTGAGGTAACGACCTGCGGGCAAATTATCACTATTATATAATGCAATGTTAACTAACTGGTTCAAGAAATTTGCATCATTTTTATCATAACTTAAAAATAATCCTCTGTCAATCCCCCAATCTTGAAGAGTTTGTTGCCAATTATGATATTTTTGTTCAGAGAATTCATCCGAAAGAGTAGTCACTTGAATGCAGAGGGGCTGCTGTTGGCGGCTGCTAACGATGGAATCGGTTGCCATAGAAAGATCGGCAACATATCGATACAAAACAGTGCCTTGGCGATCGACAATTCGGGCTGCGATCGCACGAATGACGAGATCGTCACCCGGATCGAATTTACCGGCTTTTAGTTTTTGTTTCCAGATGTAAAATTTGCGATCGTTTTCGCTCAGCCATTTAGGAAATAGATAGCTGTACCAATACCTTTCCCCCGGAGTCATTAACTCAAAAGCGGCTTTTTTTTCTCTTTCCGAAGGTAGAGATTGAACCGCCAGCCAAACCTGAGAATCTCGGATAAGCTGCAGCAAAAAAGCCATCACAAATTTTTTAGCCGTTAGCGAACCGGGTTTAACATCTTTCACCCAGCGATTGATTTCATCCAATCTTCTCGCCAAACTCGGATCTATTGGATCTGCTGCGCTAATTAGGGAGTTGAGCTTATCCTTAATCTCTTGTGCTTGCAAACGACGACCTACTGTACAAACTAAAGCAGAATTGTTGACACCTCGATTTTATTATAGAACCGCACCAAATTTTCACCGCTCATTAGACATTTCCAACAATTGTTCTGGGGTAGGTATCCTGACAGCCCTTGACTTGATCTTTAGGAGATGTCTATTGAATAGTTGCTGCCGATGCCCGCAGGCGCAGGTACAATAAAACCAAATAAACATTCATCAACAGTCCGGCTAAAAATCCGAGTACATTAGCCACAAGCTTAGATGCTAGCAAATTTCCCGTCGAACTGATTAATAGGACAATCAACAATATTGGCACGAAAACAACAAAAAGTATCAGAAAATACGATCGAAACACCAGCCACCAGCGCCCTTTAGTTAATTCCCAACTGCTGCTAAGACTGTCGATCACCGAAGAGTTATCAATGACGGTAGCGTACAATGAAAATATTAAGCGATATGATACATAAAGCCCGGGAATTATTAGTGCAATGCAGCCAGCGAACACCAGCAGGAAACACATAATATAAACCCCAATTAGTGGCAGCAATCTTCTGTTTGCTTGATTGAAAGCCTGACCCACAGTTACGTTATTTTTTGTCAAACTTCGGTAAGTGTAGAAAATCATGGCTCCCGACAACAAAGGAAGTGCCACGAACCAGTAGATAATATTGAAGGCAACACCTGCTGAACCTAGCTTGCCCAAACTATTGAGCGCGGCAAATATCAAACTGGGAGAGTTGATTATCAACAGGGGAGCGTATAGAGGCCCCGTAGTAGCAAATGTTTCTCGCAACAAGCTTCTGGCACTAATTCGTGGAGCTGTCATAACTTTTTATCCGGCTTTTGTAAGTGGATTTGAACAAATCAGACATTACTCGAAAAAGTTGCTAACAATAAAGTTAAGTCATCATCGGTGCGTTCGGAAACGCGGGGCGATCGCAAAAATGACTCTAACTGCTGTTTCGCATCTTCTTCTTCTTTCCACTCGCCAGAAAACCGAAACAAAGGCGCAAAAAACGGCCCGTGCGGCGTGCCTTCCGGGATTTTGAGAGCTAGCATTTGCAAGCCGTCGGAAAACACGGCCAAGTGTCGCAGTTTTTCCCGCAGTACCTGAAATTGCGCTGTTTCGATCGCATTCGGCGAAATCAAAAAGATAGTTTCGTTGATGTATTCGCCGCAGGGAGGTACAGTCAGGGCGATCGCATTTCCTGCACTGTCACCTGCTACAGCAGCACCGTCGCCGATTTGAGCAACTGCGATTAATTCCGGCGTAGCAACAACAGCAATTAAAGTGCAGGCTAAATCTCTCGGCGCCACTGCCCGCACAGCAGCTTCTGCTTCCACCTGCGCCCGCGCGACTTGCAGTGATGCTGTCAAGAATACTTGCCATTCGTCGTCATTTTGAGGCAGCTTTTCCTGTTGCTGGCAAATCGTTTCAACCACCGCTTCCACAGCAATTTTCGCCCCAATTTCTGCGAGTGCTGCAGAGCCCGCGCCATCGGCAACCGCTGCTGCTAAAACACCGTTCGGCAAGAGACGCCAGCAGTGGGCATCTTGACAAGGCTGCGATCTTTTTTCGTGGCTCGTACCTATCACCGATGCCGCTACAACTTGCCAATTAAAGGATGAATTCTGCATTAATAACTCTTTAACTCAAAACTTCGTAAATTCACAACTATGCAAAGTCTGGACGGGTTTATTTATCCCTAATTAGGTAGGGCGATGCACACCACACCTTACTTATTATGTAGGGCTCCATGCACACCGCACCTTAGCGCTTGTCACTTACTAATGACTAATGACTTCCAACTAATAACTAAACAGTTCCCCATCCGGGTGGTGGCAGTGCTACTTGTTCATCAATTTTTGAGTGAGAAACTCTCTGCATACTAGCCGACAGCCAGATGAACATCTCTCTAAAGTCTAATCCTTTCAATTTTACAGGCGTGCGCTCGACAATTTGCGCGAGACGGGGAATATTAGCACCTTCCACTCCGACTGCAAAAAATGCCACGCGCTTGTTAGTTTCTTCCTCTTTAATCCGCTGTGCTGCTATTTCCACCACATCGTCGGATTCGCCTTGAGGTTCGCCGTCGGTAATCATAAATACCCACGGGCGGTAGTAGGTAATGCCGTTGTTGCGGTATTCGGATTTGCGGGCCGCAATGGTGTCTAGCGCTTGCTGAATGCCGGCGCCCATGTGGGTTTGTCCTTGAGCTGTCAGCAGTGGCGTCTCGAACTGGTCGGCGGTCACGAAGTCTTGCACGACTTTGATATGATTGTCAAATGAAATAATCGCGACTTCGACTCGCTTTTTAGCTAGTTCGTCTTTAATTAGGTCATTCCTAAAAATTTCCAGCCCCTCATTCAAGGCATCTATGGGTGCGCCTTGCATGGAGCCGGAGGTGTCCAGCAGGAGGACGCAGGGACAGCGCGGCTCTGGGTTTTCGGCAAATTCTACGGCTTCGTCTAGTCTCATGGTTCGGGGTTGACCTGGGAGTGGCTCGATTTCTAGGTTTGTTACTTTACTGTATCAAGTCAGTAACAAAATTAAGTGCAAATTGCTAGGGCTATCGCATTTTACCATTTACGTGAATCGATTTTAGATTTTTGATTGTATATTTTAGATTTGAGACTTGGATCTCTGCCGTCAAAAAAACAAATTTTTTCCGGCCTGTGGTAATATAGACTAATAGTATTACTGCAAAATAAGGATAAATCTTATGATTGCAACAGTCACACACAAATTAACCTTTGACCAATTCCTTGTAGAATGTCCAGAAGATGGACTCTATGAACTGGTAAATGGAGAAATTGTAGAGATGAATTCCACAAGAAATTATGATGATGTTGCTAATTTCCTGTTATTTGGCTTCAATGATGAAATCCGGCGACAGAATTTGAATTATGTAGTCAACACTACAGCCGTTATCAGAACTGTAAGTAAAGCCGGCATCGAACAAGGGCGGAGACCGGATGTCAGCGTAATCGATCGCGATTTGTGGCGATCGAACCGTTCTGCTTATTCTGCCTTACGAGAACCAATTCAACTGGCTGTGGAAGTAACATCAACAAATTGGGAGGACGATTATATAGACAAATTGGACGAATATCGGCGCCTCGGAATTCCTGAGTATTGGATTGTCGATTATTTAGCAATTGGTAGCAGGGAATTTCTGGGAAATCCCAAAGTTCCAACTGTATTTGTCCACCTTTTAGATGCAGAGGGAAACTATCAAAGAAGCGCGTTCAAGGGCAGTGAACGAATTGTGTCGCGGACTTTTCCCGAATTAACCCTGACAGCAGAAGAGGTGATGAATGTTTAACTTCGGTTAATCCAGCTAGCCAGACTATTATCCATAAAAAATTACTGAAAATATGAAATCTATTTCTGATAAAAAACTTTCCGAGCGAAAAGCTATTAGCCCTTGGAGTTACAAACCTTGGTGGTGTCAGCCTTGGTCGATTCTTTTAACTGGTACTAGCCTGATTAGCGGTAGTTGGTTTTTATTAAAAAATGTTTGGATAACTGTTTTAGTCGCGATTCCTTTATTAGCTTGGATGGGTTTTTTCTTGTTAGTTTGGCCGAGGCTGATGCTGTCTAGCGGAGTTTTAGATTCCGATGCAGATTAGGTTTTGGTGACGCGCACCTTATGTTTAGGATAAGGTGCGCGGTCATTGGTGTGAACTTAACGTTAAACCCTCTGTCCGGCAGGGGTTTCAACAATAACCTCAAAGCGAAAGTCCTCGCTTTGAGGACTAATGAGTTCTTCAGTCCTCTTTGAGAGGACTTTAGCTATAAGACAGGGAATTCATTCCCTGGCGGAGTGCCGGGTGAGCGAGAGAACTGGCGGACTAAAAGCTTAAGTTGACACTAATAGTGCGCCCTGCACACCCTAAACATAGGGTGGTGCGCCCTCTAGGTTTGCGGGTAATAGTCTTGAATTGCTTTTACTTCCATCGGGTGGGATTTGAGCGATCGAATTCCCGCTGCTGTAGCTTTGGCACCGGCTATTGTGGTAATAATCGGGATTTTGTAAGTCAAAGCTGTGCGGCGGATAAAGATGCCGTCGGCCCGAGATTCTTCGCCCGAAGGTGTGGTGATAATTAGTTGAATTTTCTCATTCTTGATCGAATCCAACAAATTCGGCCGCCCTTCGTGCAGTTTCAATTCCAAATCTACCTGTAAACCTTGCTCTTGCAAAACTTTGCGTGTCCCGTGGGTGGCGACTACTCTGAAACCCAATTCTAAGAATTCCTTGACAACGGGTACAACTGCTAGTTTGTCCCGATCGCGCATCGAAACCAGCACAGTTCCCAACAGCGGCATCATTTGTCCCGCGCCGAGTTGAGCTTTGGCAAAGGCTTTGCCAAAATCCGTGTCAATTCCCATTACTTCGCCGGTCGATCGCATTTCTGGCCCTAACAAGGTATCAGCGCCCGGGAACTTAGCAAAGGGCAGTACAGCTTCTTTTACCGAAACATGAGTGGGTATAATCTCTTCAGTAAAACCCAAAGCTTCTAGAGTTTTGCCAGACATGACTCGCGAAGCTATTTTTGCTAAGGGAACTCCGATCGCCTTGGACACAAAAGGCACTGTTCGAGAAGCTCGCGGATTAGCTTCCAAAATGAAAACTTCTTCCCCTTGAACGGCAAATTGAATGTTCATCAACCCGATCACTTTCAGGGATTTTGCTAATTCTACAGTCCAGCGGCGGATTGTTTCTAAAGCGGAGGCCGAAAGCGTTTGGTAAGGGATAGAACAAGCAGAGTCGCCGGAGTGGATTCCCGCTTCTTCGATGTGCTCCATAATACCGCCGATCGTCACATTGCCCGTAACATCGGCGATCGCATCTACATCAACCTCGATCGCGTTCTCCAAAAACTTATCAATTAAAATCGGATGATCGGGTTCTACTAGCACGGCATAGGTCATGTAACGTTCCAATTCCGTATCGGAATAAACAATTTCCATGGCTCGCCCGCCTAATACGTAACTCGGTCGCACCACTACCGGATAACCGATCCGTTGAGCTACTATTAAAGCATCCTCAAAACTGCGGGCTAAACCGTTAGCAGCTTGCTGAATATCCAATTCCCGCAGAATCTTTTCAAATCGCTCTCTGTCTTCAGCAGTATCAATGGAATCCGGCGAAGTTCCCCAGATTTTTGTTTGTACATCGGGGTGATTTTCCAGAGATGCTTGTAAAGGAACCGCTAATTTCAGCGGCGTTTGGCCGCCAAACTGAATAATTATTCCCTCCGGATTTTCGGCTTCGATGATGTTGAGAACATCTTCTTTTGTTAGCGGTTCAAAATACAGGCGATCGCTCGTATCATAATCCGTCGAAACCGTCTCCGGGTTCGAGTTGACCATAATTGTCTCAAAGCCGTCTTCTCCTAGGGAATAGGAAGCGTGACAGCAGCAGTAATCAAACTCAATTCCCTGTCCGATCCGGTTCGGCCCGCCACCTAAAATCATCACTTTTCGTTTGGTAGAAGGCAAAACTTCCGACTCCGGCGCGAGGCTGTGACCTACAGGCGAAACTTTCTTTTCTTCATCGCCCAATTCCCAAATTGCCGCTCCCGCTTCGTAGGTGGAATAATAATACGGTGTAAACGCTTCAAATTCAGCGGCACAAGTATCGACTGTTTTGTAAATCGGAATTACGCCTAACTGTTTGCGGTAAGCGCGGACTTGATCTTCGGATGTTTTGGTGGCGTAAGCAATTTGGCGATCGCTAAAACCCAACTGCTTTACTTCAAACATTGTCTCTTTTGTCAACTGCTCCAACCGCGTTCGTTTCAAGAACTTCTCAGTTTCCAGCAATTCCTGCATCTTATCCAAAAACCAAGGATCAATTCCTGTAAACTCGAAGATATCTTCCACCGACATTCCCATCATCATCGCGTGCCGAACAGTAAAAATGCGATCGGGATTTGGCGTCCGCAATCCGGCGCGAATTTGTTCCAAACTCGGCAACTTTTCCGGTTTGTCGCATCCGAAACCTGCACGGCCTGTTTCCAATCCCCGCAGGGCTTTTTGGAAAGATTCGTTGAAGCTGCGCCCGATCGCCATTACCTCCCCAACAGACTTCATTTGCGTTGTCAGAGTCGGTTCGGAACCGGGGAACTTTTCAAAGGCAAATCGGGGAATCTTCGTCACCACGTAGTCAATTGTCGGTTCAAAAGATGCCGGAGTTTTCTTGGTGATATCGTTGGAAATTTCGTCTAGGCTGTAACCTACCGCTAATTTTGCCGCCATTTTTGCAATGGGGAAACCAGTTGCTTTCGAGGCCAAGGCGGAGGAACGGGAAACCCGAGGGTTCATTTCAATAACGATGAAATCTCCGTTGACAGGATTAACGGCAAATTGAATATTGGAACCGCCAGTTTCAACTCCGATTTCGCGGATAATTTTCACCGAAGCATCCCGCAGGCGCTGATATTCTTTGTCTGTAAGAGTTTGCGCTGGGGCGACGGTGATAGAATCGCCGGTGTGGACGCCCATCGGGTCGAGATTCTCGATCGAACAAATAATCACCACATTATCTGCCAAATCTCGCATTACTTCGAGTTCGTACTCTTTCCAACCAATCAAAGATTGTTCGATCAAAATTTGCGATACTGGACTGGCATCAATCCCGCCTTGTGCCATTTCTTCAAATTCTTCTTGATTGTAAGAAATGCCACCTCCCGTGCCGCCCATTGTAAAAGCAGGACGAATAATTAACGGATAACTGCCGATTTGGTGACCAATTGCTTTGGCTTCGTCGAGAGTGTTGGCAATTCCCGAAGGGCAAACGGCGACACCAATTCGCGCCATCGCTTCTTTAAATAATAGCCGATCTTCTGCCATTTCAATTGCTGGCAACTTAGCACCAATCAACTCGACGTTGTACTTGTCTAAAACGCCATTTTTAGCGACTGCAACTGCTAAATTTAGCGCAGTTTGACCGCCCATAGTCGGTAAAATTGCTTGAGGTCTTTCTTTAGCGATGATTTGTTCGAGGATGACCGGCGTTAGAGGTTCGATGTAAATGCGATCGGCAGTTTCCGGATCGGTCATAATCGTTGCCGGGTTGGAATTGACCAACACTACTTCATAACCTTCTTCTCGCAAAGCTTTGCAAGCTTGTGTCCCTGAATAGTCAAATTCGCACGCTTGACCGATAACAATTGGGCCGGAACCAATGAGAAGAATTTTTTTTAAGTCTTGACGACGGGGCATAGGTTCGTAATTAGTAATTGGACAAGGTGGAGGATTAATTTGATATTTTGCATCAGTCTTAGAAACAGGCTTTCTAAGCTGTTCCCCCAAAAGCTTACTCAAAATAGTGCAAGTTTTGTTGTTAATTTGAAATTGTGCACCATTCTCAGCATTTTGGAAGCAGAACCTCGCAACTCCGGCTGACAGACACCCCCAGCTAACCAGAAATATTGATGAGAAAAGGGTGCAGTCGATCGGTAAATCAAGACTATTTTAAGTGTTGCGGTCAAATCGTGTTCTAAAATACACAATCCATTTATTCCGCCCCATTAATCATTGTAGGGACTTAGGCCAAGGCGTGTCCTGACTGTGGGGAACGGATAAAATTAACCGGGTTGGATGATGAAATTTCCCGTAGCTTGCGGGGCGGGACGCCATCGCCCTCCGAGGATGTCACTATCACAGATCCAGCCATGTAGCCGCAGCGATGGAGGACACGGCAATGCCTTGTCCCTAGCGTATTTCATCCTATTTTTAGGCTTTGCGCGATCGGCGAATGAGTACGCTAATCACTTGTCTCGGCTTTGCACCTCGCTGCGGCGGGCTCCAATCCCCGACTGCGGCAAATCCCAGTCGGTACAAGGTGTGGATGGTTTCTAACACGGCTGCGCGGGAACCGACAACCGTTATCCGCACGACTTCCTGTTCGGATACTGCTGAGGCGTCATTTGGACGCGCGGATAAGTTATCGTCAGGTACGAATTCCTGTGACATAATATGGTTTCCTGGTTTTTGGTTTTTCTAGGAAAACCCAAAAACCCAGCCGCCCCGCACGGTAACACAGAGCAGGGCGGCTACAGAGAGTGTTAGAATTCTCCATTAGCCTCCAGACTGGTTAGCTCAGTTTGGCGGTTAGCTGTCCATTGCTGTTGGTAGCAGCTTTGGGCAGTGCAACTAGATTTTTGAGCGACGTGGGCTGCTTTCTCTGCGAGCAAAGCAGCCTTAATTTCACAGCGTAGCCGCAGATGGGGCCGCCGTCAATCGATTTTAGATTTTAGATTTTAGATTTTAGATTGAGATTTTCCTGCAACCACTCTCAGGTTTTTCCCACCCTCCGCTTCTCCCAGTCTGCCCCTCTCCCTCAAGCCAACCTACTAGATGAGGGAATGCACCGAGGAAGATGTAAAATATGGAATCGTTCCAAAAGCTTAAAATCAAAAAACTAAAATACAGATATGCCTAGAACACAAGTGCGAATATTCCTTGCACCTGCTGCTTGAGGGCAACCACATCAATTTTAGATTTTAGATTTTAGATTTTAGATTGTCCTGCAACAACTCTCCCCATCTCCTATGCCTAGAACACCCAGCGAATATTCCGTACACCTGCTGCTTGAGGGCGGCCACCGCGAAGAAATCCGTTTTTCAACGCTGCAAGATTTTCAACAGTGGTATAAAACTCTGGTTCCCAAACAAGATTCGTCAGAATTTGTTAATGTCCCGATCAAAAATATTCAAGGCGAATACATGGTAGTTCGGCCTACCAGCGTTCTCGCAATTCGCGTAGAACCGGTATTTACTTCTAGCGTCGAACGATTCGATGAATAAAGAAAATAATCCATTTAGTAGGAAAGATTGGAAATTGAGCAAGATTTTTCGCTATCAGTTATTAGCCATCGTCTGTTGCGTTTTGGCGATCGCTTTTTCGGTGCCCGCCGTTGCAGCCCCGCCACTGCAACCAATTAGTCTAAATCAATTGCAAGCTGGCGAGTCGGACGATCTCGCCTTTGACGCTCAAATCTGGGGCGAAAATGGCAAACCGGGCGATCGGGAATTGCTGTTAAAGTCGATCGACAACAGCCTCCGCTATCTCGATACATCGGCCGCCGCCACTGCTTACAGCCGCTATCCAGTCGCAGGAGTTACGCGCGATCGAGTTCGGCGTTCTCTCGATCGATTCCGCCAATTAGTTGTCAGTTCCACAACCCCTGCACAACTCCAGGAATCGGTCAAGCGCGAATTTGTATTTTACAAATCCACGGGCAAAGATGGCAAGGGAACAGTCGCATTTACGGGTTATTTCGAGCCGACTTACGCAGCATCTCGCACGCCTAATTCCGAATACCGTTATCCCCTATACCGGATGCCGCCCAACATGGCATCTTGGCCGAAACCTCACCCGACAAGATTGCAATTAGAAGGCGAAGATGCTTTGCAGGCAAGTAAAGGATTGCTGCGGGGATTAGAATTAGTTTGGTTGCGCGATCGCTTCCAAGCATTTCTCGTACACGTCCAAGGTTCTGCGAGATTGCAGCTAACAGATGGTAGCGTGATGACCGTCGGTTTTGCAGGCAAAACCAGTCACAGTTATACAGGAGTCGGGCGAGAATTAGTTAAAGACGGAAAGTTTACTTTAGAAGAGTTAAATTTGCCGAAACTAAGGGAATATTTCACTAACTTTCCCGCAGATATGAACAAATATTTGCCGAAAAATGAAAGCTTTGTATTCTTCCGGGATACTAACGGAGTTCCAGCCACAGGAAGCATTGGAGTGCCAGTAACTGCCGAAAGGTCGATCGCCACCGATAAAGCTTTAATGCCCCCTGGCGCACTAGCATTAATTAGTACAAAACTCCCTTATCCGAATGCGGCGGGACAACTCGAACAAAATGCGGTAAATCGCTACGTTTTGGATCAGGATACCGGCGGTGCAATCAAAGGCGCGGGGAGAGTTGACGTATTTATGGGAACGGGGGATTTAGCGGGCGATCGGGCCGGTTTTATCAACTCGACAGGAGAACTGTATTATCCGCTTTTAAAGTAGATTAATTCTACTTGATGTGATTGTTCCCTGTGCGTCACAATCCCGGACACGGCACTGCCGTGTCCCTACAGATATTATCGCCGACAATCTCTATGTAAATTGCTATAAAATAGAAAATACCCACCTTCCAAACCGCACAAATGCTAAACAAAATTTGGCAATTCTTCAAACGACTAATTCAGCGAATATTGGGAACCCCAACCCCACCCACCCCGCCGGGAAATACCGCCATCCGCCCAACCTTAACTGACGCGGAATACGAGTCGAAATTCATGGAAATCCTCGAAGGAGTGAATGCCGGCTGGAGTCGCGGGGATGTAGCGGGATTCTTAATCGCAAAACGCCTTAAAGATGGTGACTTGGCGGCTTGGTTGCGACGGTTTGGGCAAAGATTGTTAGAGGGCGAACATGATGACACCGCCTCCGTAGCAGCGGTGTCATCGCTTCAGGAATTGGCGCAGCGACTGGTATTGTTAGGTAGAATTGGCAGCGGGGAATTGTCAGAGGTTGCGAGGCAAATTGGGCGGGAGATATTGACAAGATTTCCGCTGCCGGAGGTTGAGGAGGAGGATACAAAGGGGAGGGTGATTGAGGCGGTGTTTGTTGGGAATGGTTTGGGTTTTTCTGGGGAAGTGAGCCGCAGAGGCGCTGAGGGTGCGGAAGTAGAATCGGAAGTTAATGTAGATGCTGAGGCGTGGTGCGAACGAGGGAACGAGCAGTATAATTTAGGAAGATTTGAAGAAGCGATCGCATCTTATAATCAGGCAATTGCTCTCAAACCAGACTATCACGATGCTTTGCACAACCGAGAGGTAGCGCAACGTAAGTTAGGCCAAATTAAATAGGCGGACTCGCTTGTATCCATAATTTTTGCTAGGTATTGCGAGCGACATGATACTATTAATAATTAATGCCAGTTTTTCTGGCTAATTATCATACATTTAAAAGAGAAGTTGGAGGACTGAAGTCCTCACTACCAACTTAATTTGTAAGGTGTGTTAGGTGCACATACAATAGGTTTATACTCTTAAAAATAGTCCCAAATTATTGCATCCAAAACCCACATCGAATGACACAAGTAATCGGCATTGACTTAGGCGGAACCGCAATTAAACTCGGCAGATTCGGCGAAGAGGGCATTTGTCACCAATCCTTAACTGTCCCAACTCCTCAATCGGCAACGCCAGAAGCTGTTTTAGCTACCATGACCGATGCTATTTTACAACTGAATCCGGTCGAAAATGCTGTAAGTGCGATCGGCATCGGCACTCCAGGCCCCGCAGACGCCGCCGGTCGCATAGCTAGAGTAGCAATTAACCTCAAAAACTGGCATAACGTCCCCCTCGCTGACTGGGTGGAAGCTAAAACCGGACTGCCGACCATCTTAGCAAATGATGCCAACTGTGCCGGATTGGGAGAAGCTTGGTTGGGCGCAGGCAGGCAGTTTAAAGACCTAATTTTAATAACTTTAGGTACAGGAGTCGGCGGTGCAGTTATCCTAGACGACAAACTATTTGTAGGTCATCAAGGCGCGGCCGGAGAACTAGGATTGATTACTATAAATCCCGACGGCCCGGAATGCAACAGCGGCAATCGCGGTTCTTTAGAACAGTACGTTTCGGTGCAAGCAATTCGCCGGGAAACGGGTTTGGAACCTCTAGAATTAGCAAATTTAGCTAAGTCTGGAGATGCCAAAGCTTTAGAATTTTGGCAAAATTACGGGCGCTATCTGGGTATCGGTTTGGCAAGTCTCATTTATATTTTGACGCCGGAAGCTATTATTATCGGCGGTGGAATTAGTGCAGGTGCGGAATTTTTCTTGCCGCAGGTTCGAGAAGAAATTGAGCGGCGGGTTCTGCCGAGTTCTCGCGAAGATTTGCAGTTATTGGTTGCTGAATTGGGCAATCAAGCAGGCATGGTAGGGGCAGCCAAATTAGCTTGGCAGCTTGTTCGATAGTTAAAATTTAAAAAAGCAGCGCATTTTACTGCGCTTTTTTCATATCTAAAATTGCGGTGCAACCTAACCATTTTAGCTAAAAAAAATAAAATGAATGTGAGGAGTTACTCAACATAGTCTCCCTTGATTGTTCATGCTTCTAACTAATGACTAATGACTGCTTCATGGCAGAGATTGTCCAGTCGTATTTTTAATGTATTCCTGAATTGCTTGATAAGTTTCCGGGTTGCTTTGGCGGAGGATAACAATATTAGTTGCGCTGTCAGGCAGGCAAAAGCTTAGCCGACCGTTTTGTTCGCACGCAAAAGAGCTAATTCGACTCATATCGATCGCAAATTCTTTGCGGTCATAATGAATTTTAATCCACGAACCTCTAGAATTGCGATCGATGGTTTTTTTGAGGTAATCGAGAACTTGCTTGTAAGCCTCATAATTGCCTTGGGGATTGAGGATAATCGGCTGACTGCTATTAGGCAGCCAAAAGGTGAGACGCTTGTTATCCAGTTCGCTAGAAAAAGCACTAATAGTGTCAAGGTCAATTATGTATGTACTTTTCTCATAAGTAATTTTGCTCCAATAAGCCACAAAGCCTCCTCAAACCTGTGTTTCCTGGTATTTTAGGATAGTTTGACAACTCATACCATTTTAGATTTTAGATTTTAGATTTTAGATTGGGCATGACTGATGACTATCAGGGTTTGGAACCTGCCTAAAGTGGCATTTTTTTTGTACTGGTATCACCTTTGAAATCAAAGCTAAAAAGTTAAGTAAAAATATCAGCATTTTTACCATCTGCCTTCTGCCTTCTACCTTCTGCCTTTTGCCTTCTCCCTTCGGGTACTATCCCCCAACCCCTATGCTAGGGCTGAGGGGTGAGATTTTTCACTGGTTGAGAATGCTGCCCGATATCATGTCCGGTAAGTGCGACCCGAATCAAATCCGATTGTTGGGTTGGGCGGGTGAGAGTACGATCCATTGTCTGCCTGATTTGAATATGGTGTACTCTCACCCGCCCTACAGACATCTAATATATCAGAACTAATCGATCGAACATGATATGAGATCAGTTTCCTGCAAGTTTCCCGGCCACCAAGTCGCGCCCCTGAGCATCTAAAAAATCCTGATTTCCCTGCACGCTCGCCGCCTCGATAAACCCCTGAAACAAGGGGTGGGGGGCGCTAGGTCGAGATTGGAATTCGGGGTGAAATTGACAGGCTATGAAAAAGGGATGGTTGGGCAATTCGATCATTTCTACCAATCGGCCGTCGGGAGATGTCCCGGAGACTGCATAACCTGATTCTAAGAAAAGATTGCGGTAGGCGTTGTTAAATTCGTACCGATGGCGGTGCCGCTCGTAAATCACTTCTTTCTGATAAAGTTTGAAAGCGAGGGTGTCTGGGTTGACACGGCACGGGTATAAACCCAGTCGCATTGTACCGCCCAAATCAACTACATCTAGCTGTTCTGGCAATAAATTAATTACCGGATTTGCGGTGTCTGGGTTAAATTCAGCGCTGTTGGCATCCTCTAGTTGGGCGATGTTGCGCGCCCATTCAATCACAGCACACTGCATCCCCAAACACAATCCCAAGAAGGGTATTTTATGGTGTTTGGCATATTCAATCGCCGCTATTTTGCCGTCTACTCCCCGAACCCCAAAACCTCCGGGCACAAGAATGCCCTTGATATCTTTGAGATAACTTTCGATGTTTCCCGATTCTAAATCTTCTGAGTTAATCCAGTGCAAATTCAGGTCGCAGCCGATCGAGATTGCTGCGTGCCGCAAAGCTTCGACCACCGAAAGATAAGCATCGTTCAACCGCACGTATTTGCCCACCAAAGCAATATCAATCTTGTGGTTAGGATTGTAAAGCCGCTTGACTAAGGTTTGCCACTGAGTCAAATCGGGGCGGCGCGGTTCGAGTTGCAGCAAATTGATGCTTTGTTCCGCTAAACCTTCCTGTTCCATCATCAGCGGCACTTCGTAGATACTTTTGGCATCTTGAGCGGTGATGACACATTCTTCGGGAACGTTGCAGAATTCCGACAATTTCTGTTTCATGCCCAAAGACAGCGGGCGATCGCACCGACAGACTAAAATATCTGGTTGAATGCCGATCGACCGCAATTCCTTCACCGAATGCTGAGTCGGTTTAGTTTTCATCTCTCCAGCCGAAGGAATCCAAGGTATCAGCGTGACGTGCATATAGACAACATTTTGCCGGCCGACATCCTTGCGAAACTGCCGAATTGCCTCCAAAAACGGCAAAGATTCAATATCTCCCACCGTTCCGCCGATTTCCGTAATCACGACATCGGGATTAGTATTTTTTGCTACTCGGTGAATTCGCTCTTTAATTTCGTTAGTGATGTGCGGAATCACCTGCACCGTACTCCCCTGATACTCGCCGCGGCGTTCTTTGTTGATCACCGCTTGATAAATGGAACCCGTGGTGACGCTGTTGAGGCGTGACATGGAAGTATCGGTAAAACGCTCGTAGTGCCCCAAATCCAGGTCAGTTTCCGCACCGTCTTCCGTCACGAAGACTTCTCCGTGCTGAAACGGGCTGAGAGTGCCGGGGTCAACGTTAATATAGGGGTCTAGTTTCAAAATCGAGACAGAATAGTCCCGCGACTTCAATAGGCGGCCCAAGGAAGCAGCGACAATTCCCTTGCCGATGCTGGAAACCACGCCGCCGGTCACAAACACAAATTTGCTCATAGGATTTTCGACTTTAGATCTTTCTCATTTAAGAAGGTAACACTCAACTCTAAGAGCTAAAATCAAAAATTGTCCAGCAGTGTTTGACCATTTCTCAAATACGGCTGGGGATACGATGAGTAGTCCACGACCTCGATCTGGCGGTTTACAGGGGTTTTGAGCTGGTGGGTCAATTTCAAAACGGTTGATTGTTCATCAGTGCGCTTTGGGCGGATACCAGTCAATCGATTTTAGATTTTAGGTTTTAGATTTTAGATTTTAGATTTTAGAATTGACCCCACGGATAAATTCGGGGGGCAAGTTTCATCGGATACAGGTTTTTTATTTCTGGACGGATGAATCCGGGGGCTTGTATCCTGAATGCTTTCGGTCAAGGGCTATCGATCTTCTGAGAAAACCACCTTCACCAAGGCTTATTTTCCTTTCCTCAAACATATCTCTGCAACCGATCTGTCACATCTGACACGCTGGCCAACTCTAAGACGGCCTCTCCTAAATTCTCTAATTGTTCAGCGGATAACTGACTGATGCGAGTTTGAATCTCCGACGACAACGGCCCTACACGGCGCTCCAACAGTCGCACAATTAACTCCAACTTTCCTTGTTTGATGCCTTGTTCGATACCTTGTTCGATGCCTTGTTCTCTCCCGATTCTGGTAGCTTTGGTAATTGCACCGCGCTGGTCTTGAATAAAAATTTCTCGCCTTTCTAAATCTTCCAATTCATCAGGATCGAGATTTGCTTCATTCGCAATTGCAAAAGCCTGCCGCAGTTCCGGCACATTTCCCAACTCTTCGGGAACTGACCGTAAAATTTGAGCAGTTTTCATGAAATATATCCACTTATCTGTCAGCGTTTCTAACTCCTGTAATGTCTTATCAAATTTTGGCAATTCAACAAACACAAGTTCAAATTCATCAGCTAGATAGTCGGTTAAAAAAGTTTTTTCTTTGAAAACAAAGCGCGAAATCACTGTTTCCAGATTCTCAAACATTTGAAAATCGGTAATCGTCAGAGCAATCACAGGGTTTAACAAGCTGTAACGGCTTCCTGTGGTTAGCTGCATCGAATAAGCTTTAGTGGCATTGTATAAAATCCGCTTCTCAAATGACTCTACATTCAATACTTGCATTTCAATAATTACCGTTTTGTTGCCATCAATCTTAGCTTTTACATCCAAGTAAGTATCTTTAACTCCTTTGATTTTGGGAGCTAAATAAGGGTCAATAATTTCTAAATCTTCGATGACTGGCTGTGCTTCGTAGAGCATGGCATTCAAGAAACTAATCAAAATGTCCTTACTCTCAGCAGACCCAAAGATTTTTTTAAAGGCAAAGTCGGTTTTGGGGTTAATAAAATTCATGGCAATTTCACTTTATTAGAGCTTGAGAGGTTGAGGTTAGAGTTATTTAATTATTTAACTATCATACAATCTTCTAGGTTGGGTTCGCGGACGATCGCCCCAACCGACCTCACCCAAATACGGATGCAAGCCGGCGACAGCAGTCGCCCTGAGCAATCATGGCTTCGACACAAGTTCCAGCGCCCAGTCCGCCCCTAGGCGAGTCAATCTAAAATCTAAAATCTAAAATCTAAAATCAGCCCTACGCGCTCAGTCATTTTTCCCATAAAGCTAACTCAGGAACGTTTCGCGAAGCGTAAAGTCATGGTAAACAAAGCACCTCAAGTCTGCTAAAAAAAACAGCTATGAAGTTTGTCTGCGTTCTATCCCCTCAACGGTTGCTTTCTGCTGGTATCGCATTGCTCGCAGCCATCGAGTGTGGCGCGTGGCTCGCTCCAAATACGGCGCGGGCAAAAGCTCCTGGGGAAATTTATTCGTCTGTGTCGCCGAAAATCCTCGCTAGTAACGATGTTAATTGCAATGGGTCGCGATCGCCCGAAACTCGCTGTCCAGTCGGCGGTTTGTTCGTCAAAACTCCAAATACGACCTCAGAACAAGTCTTTCCTCTCAAGCAGACTGAAGTTAAAGCAAAAATAGCTGGCAATATCTCCCGCGTCGAAGTTGTTCAGAAGTTTGAAAATCCTTTTCCTGAATCTATAGAAGCTGTTTATATATTTCCTTTGCCCGACGAAGCGGCGGTGGACGATATGGAAATTAAAATAGGCTCACGCACTATTAAAGCTGATATCAAACTGCGCGAGGAAGCTTTGGAAATTTACGAACAAGCCAGAAAGCAAGGCAGGACTGCTGGTTTGTTGGAACAAGAACGATCCAATATTTTTACTCAGTCTCTCGCTAATATCAAACCGGGAGAAAAAATTGAAGTTACGATTCGCTACACCGAAAGTCTCAAGTTTGCCGGCGGCGATTATGAATTTGTGTTTCCCATGGTGGTAGGGCCCCGCTATATTTCGGGAAATACGATCCCCCCCAACCCCCCCTTAGCAAGGGGGGGCTATAGTTCTGGTGCCGATCGCATTAACCCGCCTGTTTTGCCTCCGGGAACGCGATCGGGTCACAATATCGCTGTTTCGGTAGAAATAGATGCCGGAGTTGCGATCGGTGATGTCCGCTCTACTTCGCATCAAATTACAACTGACCGCAGCGGCAATATTGTACAAGTCCAATTAGCCAATTCTGACACAATTCCCAATAAAGATTTAATTCTGCGCTATCGAGTCGCGGGCGAAAATACTCGGGCAACTATTTTGACTCAATCGGACAAGCGGGGCGGTCATTTTGCTACTTATCTGATTCCGGCATTAAACTACAAAACTAATGAAATTGTACCCAAAGATGTCGTGTTTCTGATGGATACTTCCGGTTCTCAACAGGGCGAACCGCTGGCAAAATCTAAGGAGTTGATGCGCCGATTCATTCAAGGGCTGAATCCCAACGATACTTTTACTATTATTGATTTTGCCAATACTGCGACAGCGCTTTCAACAACTCCTTTAGCAAATACTCCCGAAAATCGACAAAAAGCAATTAATTATATCGAAAAGTTGCAGGCTAACGGTGGCAGTGAATTGCTTAACGGCATTCAAACAGTGATGAAATTTCCGGCTGCGGCAACGGGAAGGCTGCGGAGTATTGTATTAATTACTGACGGTTACATTGGTAATGAAAATGAAGTGCTGGCTCTGGTTCAGCGGAGTCTGAAACCGGGAAATCGACTTTATAGTTTTGGTGTCGGCGGTTCTGTGAATCGGTTTTTGATTAACCGTTTGGCGGAAGTGGGAAGAGGCACTTCTCAGGTAATTCGTCAAGATGAACCGTCGGCAGAAGCGGCAGAAAAATTTTTTCGTGAAATTAATAGTCCGGTATTGACTAATATTAAAATTAGTTGGGAAGGAATGGGGGAAAAACCGCAGATTTATCCGATCGCACCCCCAGACTTGTTTGCGAGTGGGCCGCTGGTTTTGTTTGGCAAAAAGACCGATCGAGCCTCCGGCCAACTTCGCATCCGCGGCACTCTTGCGGGCGGCAAAGCTTACGAGCAAGTTTTACCTGTTAATTTTGCTCAATCCGGCGGGCGGCAGCGGGAGTCAACTTCAGTCGCAGCAGGCACTACGGATTTTGGCAATCCGGCGGTAGCTCAACTTTGGGGGCGATCGCGCATTAAAGATTTAATGAATCAAATGTTTGGTGGTGAGACTAAATCTCTGGTGGAAGCTGTGACTAATACTGCTCTGACTTATCGCTTGCTGTCGGAATACACGGCTTTTGTGGCTGTGAGCGAAGAAGTGCGAGTCGAAGCAGATGGAACTCGTCGTCGAGTGCAAGTGCCTGTGGAATTGCCGCAGGGTGTCAGCTATGAAGGTATTTTCCAGTCGGAGGGGGCAGAGCCAACTAGAGGCGGCTCTCGCAGCGTTACCTCGAATCGCAACTCGGCACCCGTGAGTCCAGCTCCTGTGCCGCGGCAGCCCGGTTACGGTGAGTTGCAACCCCAGAAGCCTTTGGCTTCTCGCCTTCAAGTAGTTAGCGCCGAAGGGTTGGATGCCGGGGCACTCGCCGCTTTGACTCAATACCTGCAATCGGTTAATCTCCCGGCGGGGGTTAGCGGTGAAACGGTGTGGGAGTTATCGGTACAAGACGGCCGCGTTGCCCGAGTGGCGATCGACACTAAAACCTCAACGCTGCAAGCAACAGACGCCGTAGAGACTCTCCAGAGAGCCATGAGTTCCTGGCAACCTCCTGCTGGGTTCAAGGGCACGCTGCGCCTGAAGTTGCGAATTACGGTCGATCCTTAAGCCAGGAGTTTCTCTGTCAACAAACATTAACTTTTAATTCAAAAATACCGAAAGCGCGATCGCTACCGCGTGGAAGATATAAAATCTTTATTAAGAGATTGCCTTTAAACAGGAAGTCATGTTAATGAAATTTATACCGTTTGAGGCAAACGCTAAAACAGTTTCCTTTCTGAAACAGTTTCCTTTCTGAAAGAACATTAACAGTAAAGATTTCTGGATCGAAACCCCCCAATCATAGAAGGTATGATGCCCTATGGAAGTTAGTGAACTGCTAAACAATTACGAAAAAGGAGAAAGAGACTTTACTGGAGCCGACCTCAGCGGGAAAAATCTCAGCGGAGCAATCTTAATCGGAGTCAACCTTTCGCGAGCTAATCTTTCCGGGGCGAACCTCAGCAGGGCGTTTCTCACCAAAGCAACCCTCAAAGGTGCACTGCTGCACAGAACAAATCTGAGTTTTGCCAAAATGGGTGAAACCCAACTCTCAGGTGCAGATTTGACAAAAGCTAATTTGAGTGGAGCTTTTTTGGTAAAAGCAAAATTGCCGAGAGCACAGTTAAGTGGCGCAACTTTAACTGGCGCCAACCTGCGCGGTGCTGTGTTGTGGAATGCCAATTTGTGCAGCGCCGACTTGCAATTAGTTAACTTGCTGGGCGCAAATCTGACGGCAGCTAATTTTAAGTGGGCCAACCTTTACGGTGCAAAGCTCAATAGTGCAAAACTTTTTGGAGCTCAATTAACCGGAGTCAGTTTGCGGCGAGCGCAGTTGACAGGGGTGAATCTCTGCGGTGTAGATTTGAGCGGCGTCAACGTGAGTGAAGCTAAACTAATGGGAGCTAATTTGGAAGGCTCGAATTTGGCGGGGGCGAATTTCAGTGCGGCTCAGTTGCGTGGGGTGAAGTTGGCGGGTGCAAACTTAACCGGGGCTAAGTTGAGGGGAAGTTGTTTGAGAGGGGCAAATCTGAATTGGGCAAAGTTGTGTCAAGCAGATTTGATTGCAGCAGATTTGAGCGAGGCGACGTTAATAGGAGCTAATTTAGATAATGCTTTGTTGGCGGGCGCTATTTTGCCGGAATCTACTAGGCGCTATTTTTCCTTAGCTGGGGCTGGCAGAGTCAATTCTTGGGATGTTACGGAAATTAAAAATGGGTAATGGGAAAGGGGGAATTTGGAAGTGGAGAATTGGTAATTGCGTATCTGAATTGGATTTTTGGGCGGGATGCCCGCCCAACCCCTACTCCCCACAATAATTTCCTCCAACTTGACTGTAAAATTTAGATGCGACACGATCGATTAAATCCGGTAACTAAAATTATTAAAAGTGGTACATATCCGCGCCGGACAAGGCATTGCCGTGTAGCTACAAAGGATTACGCTCAATGTTTTCTGTTGAAATCAATTCTTTAATCTCAAATCTAAAATCGTTATGACTGTTAATTTTGGGGTGGTGCTGGTAACTGCTGCATCCGAGGCGGAGGCGGAGAATCTCGCGAAATCTCTAGTTGAACACAAGCTGGCTGCTTGTGTGAGTTTGTCGCCAATGCGCTCTATTTATACTTGGCAAGGCGAGATTCATGCCGAGTCAGAGTGGCAGTTGGTGATTAAAACTGATTTGGCTAAATTTGAGGCTTTAAAAACAAAAGTTCAGGAACTCCATTCCTATGAAGTTCCCGAAATTATTGCTATTCCTATTATCGCTGGCAGCCATGCTTATCTGAATTGGCTGGGACAATCTTTAAGTTTGTAGTCAAGACTTTAGTCCTAAATTATCCAATGAAGAGGGACTGAAGTCCCTACTACAAATGGTCAGAAACCTAGGAATTATGACTGCTAGGGCCGATGACGCCGATTTTGTGGCGAAAACTTAGTTCGCCGCCGAACCAGCCTGTAATGCCCAGCAAGGTTGCAACGACGATCGATATTGCTAAACCTGTATATACGATCGGCTCAGCCGGATTTCCTTGGCGCAACACCAGGTTAATCAGGGTAAGTACCATAACCGCCACATTGCCGCCCATGTGTAACCAACCGGCACTGCGCTCGCGCACTCTTTTAACTTTGAAAAAATCTAAAAAGCCCGTGATTGCTGCCAAAATCCCCGCAGCAAAACCGACCCCCATCAGCCAAACCGAAGCTCTCGCCCAAAACGGATCGCTTGTGAGCCAATAACCGATGTCCGTACCCGCGGCTCCTACTAAAAAGGCTACCGGAAAGATGACGATGATGGGGTGGATGGGATGGCCTGCAACTGAAAGCGTACTCGTAATGCCGGCGTCGCGATACTCTGTATCGAGACTTTCGAGAATCGGCGGAAGATTGGGATAGGGCGTACTATTTCTGGGATTTGTTTCCATGATTTCTACGATAACTTTTGTACAACAAAGCCGTTTTTATTGGATTGAACTTAATCCCAAATCCGCTCGCCATTTTCGTCAACGCGGGCCTGGCGAATTACGTCGGAAATTTCATCGGCGTCTTTAACGTGGTGCAGGGCTTTCTTTTCCCCATCGGCTTCTTCTACCATCACATAAGTTGGAACTGTAACAACATCGCCCGTGATGTCTGGCACGTGGTCTACCGCTAGTTGCTGGGCTTTTTCTTCGAGGGTTTGCGGTTCATCGGAAATGCGATCGCCCGGATTGACCGTGCGCTCCATATCTTTGCCTGGTTTGTCGATACTCATAAAAACCTCTCTGGTATTTCTAATTTTTTGCTGACTCTAATTCCTACTATTGAACGAAAAATATCTCTACCTAAACATCTCCCGACGGGTGGAAGTTTCAGTTATGGCGATCGCAGGCAGCCTCTTCCTGTAGGTAGAGGTTTTTCGATTGGTGCCGAAAAAACGTAAGCTAAAATCTAAGCATGATATTTTCATTCCCTTTGAGTTGCCCATGAAAAGTTACGATTGGATTGTTGTCGGCGGTGGCATTACGGGTGCGGCACTGAGTTACGAACTGGCAAAAAAAGGTTTTGCTGTGCTGCTTTTGGAACGAGATGCTACCATGCAAAATGCTACTCGTTTTAGTTATGGCGGCTTGGCTTATTGGTCGGGAACGACTGATTTAACTCGTCAATTGTGTCGGGAAGGTATCGAACGCCACCGCCATTTATCGGCGGAATTAGAGGCTGATACTGAGTTTCGCGAGTGGGATTTGTTGCTGACAATTGATGCGGGCAGTGATGCCGGAAAAGTGGCGTCTAATTACGCGCATTTTGCGATTGTTCCGCAGCTTTTGAGCGTTGCAGAAGCGGGGGAGTTGGAACCTTTGCTGAATAAAAGTGCGATCGCCGGAGCTCTGACTGTGCGCCACGGTCACATTTCGCCGACAGCCACAAATAAAGCTTATTGTCAAGGGTTTCTACGGTTGGGAGGAACGATAGAGTTTGCTGAAGTAATTGGGTTTATAGAAGAGGGAAATCGGATTTCGGGAGTCAAGACGGCGCAGGGAATTTATCGTTGTGAAAATACTGTGGTTTGTGCTGGAGGTTGGAGTCGAAGTTTGCTGAAGGCGGCTGGTGTTTCTGTGGGAGTTTATTTTACTCGCACGGAGATTTTGGAAACTGCACCTGTGGATTTGAAACTCAGGACTTTGGTGATGCCTGCGGTATTAAAACGTTTTGAATTGGAAGCTGAATCGAGTAAAATTGAGGTGGATTTTCTTTGGGATGAACCGGGTAAAGAGTTACAGCCGCCGATTTTAGATTCGGGTGCAATTGGGTTTAAGGATGGGAGTTTGCGGATCGGGCAATTGTCGCGCACTTTGAGCGATTTGAATGCTAAAATCGATCGCGAAACCAGCGAAACCGCAATTCGTGCAGGAATCGGCAAGGTTTTGCCTGATTTGGCAGGTTTACCTGCAACTTGGCACGAGTGTAGTGTGGCATTCAGCGCTGATAATTTGCCTGTAGTGGGGCCGATTGCCGATCGCCCTGGATTGCACGTTTTTTCTGGTCTCAGCAATCCTTTGGTGATTGTACCTGCTTTGGCTGAGCGATTTGCGAATGTGGCGGGGGGAGAAGAAGATAGGGCGATCGAGCTTTTATCTCCCCATCGATTTATCGCAGAAGGAAGTTCGGCAACGGATTCTGTAACGGATGTAACGGATGTCAGTCCGATGGAAGTCGGAAGAAGGAAGGAGGAAGAAGGATAGATGACTACTAATTACTGACTAACAAAGGCAGCGCGACAATAAATGTAGTACCTTTGTCGATCGCACTTTCCACACTTATTGTACCGCCGTGCAGGTCAACTATGTGTTTGACAATGCAGAGTCCCAAACCCGATCCTTTAATCTTGCCTACATTACCACCCCGTTCAAACTGCTGAAATAGTTTTCCTTGATATTCCGGTGTCATCCCAATTCCCTCATCTCGAACGCACAAAATTATTTGTTGGTTTTCGCAGCTTAAGTCTAAACTTACCTTGCCGCCGTTTGGAGAATATTTAATGGCGTTTGAAAGCAAATTAGTCAGAAGGTGGTGCAGTAGTTTGGCATCGAGATTGGCGTACAGCGGATTTGTGTGACTGCGGAAATGTACTAGGTGTTTGTCGGTGACGATAGGTTGCAGTTCTTCTAAAATAGAATTGCATAAAGCCGTCGCATTAATCTGATTTAAATTTAAGGAAATTTTGCCGGATTCTGCTTTGCTAAGCATTAAAATATCTTCCAGCAACCCACTCATATTACTGACGGCTCTTTTAATCCGATCGACATTTTTATTGCTAGTTCCGGGGGTTCTCTGCGAGTCGCTATCTTCTAGCATTTCCGCCGATAACTGTATGGTTGTTAAAGGAGTGTTTAAATCGTGGTAAGCCATAGAAATAAAGCGCGATCTATTTTCGCTTTTTTCTGCTGCTAATGCCATTAATTTTTTCAGACCTACTGCTTCTTGATGTTTGCTCAGTGCTATCTTGATAGTGGCGTGCATTTCTCTTTCTTTAAAAGGTTTGAGCAGGTAGCCGTAAGAACCAGTATTTTCGGCTCGCTGCAAAGTTGCGTCGTCGGCATACGCAGTTGTATAGATAATTGGTATATCTAATTCTTGATTGATTATTGCTGCTGTTTCTATACCGTCAATCTCGCCTTTGATAACTATATCCATTAAAATTAAATCGGGCCTTAGTTCGTGGGCGCGCTGGATGGCATCCGCTCCTGAAGAAACGATATCGGCGATTTGATATCCCAATTTTTCTAATTTTGGGGATAAATTTTTAGCAATTAATAGTTCGTCTTCGACAATCAAAATATTAATTGGGTTTTCGGTCAAACTCATATTGTTACAATCTTTGAAAGTAGTTTAACTCGTTAAATTTTAAGTGAAAGGAGGTACCCAATTCTCGGGAAATTTCGATGGTTCCTTCTAACTGCTCGGTTAAAGTGCAGACAACTTGAAACCCCATCGAGTGAGTTTTCCGAAAATCTAAGTTTTGAGGAAAGCCAATGCCGTTGTCCTTAACTAAGAGGTTAATTTCTTTATCGCCAGTTTGATAGCATTCTACACTAACTGTACCAGTTGTGCCATCAGGAAAAGCGTGTTTCAGGGTATTTGAAACCAATTCATTGGCAATTAAACCGCAGGGAGTAGCAGTTTCAAGGTTTAGGGAAATTGGCTCAGCTAATACCTGCAACTGAATTTGGTTGTTGCTAATATTGTAAGAGTGAAACAAGTTACTTACCAAATCTTCGAGATATTCGCCAAAATTAATTTGAGCCAGGTTAGTCGAGCGGTACAGTTTTTCGTGAATCAGAGCCATAGAATAAAGGCGATTCTGACTTTCTTCAAACATTTTGCTGACTTGCGGGTCGGCAACTGTGTTCGATTGCAATTCTAACAGACTCGCAACTACGCAAAGGTTGTTTTTGACGCGGTGGTGAATTTCTTTGAGCAAAATTTCTTTTTCTCTGAGGGAGTTTTTCAAATTTGCTTCCGCTTGTTTGCGATCGCTCAGTTCAGCTTGCAGTTGCTGGTAAAGTAGAGATTGCTGAATCGCGATCGCCAATTGATTCACCAACTGCTGAAATAAATTCATTTCCGATTCTTGCCAATCACGAGAGCGATCGCATTGGTGGGCGATCAGCAATCCCCAAAGCTGGCTGTGCTGAATAATCGGCACTACTAACTTTGCCCTAACTTGAATTTGTTTCATAAACTCAATCACACAAGGTGTAATGCAGGGGTCATCTAGTTCGGAGATCGCAGAAATTCGCCCTTGCAGATAAAGCTGATAACTTTCAGGCGGAAAAACCTCTTCGCCAAAATATCTATCCAGGAGTTGGCTGCATCCTTCTGCCACGGCTTCAGCAATGACTCGTCCGCCCCTTTTGGGTAAAATTTGATAAACCAAAACTCGATCGGCTAACAAGACTTGCTGGAGTTCCGCAACCGTGGTGTTGAGAATTTCCTCTAATTGCAAAGACTGGCGGACACGACGGGCGATCGCCTCCACAAGGCGTTCTTGGTCGAACTGCTGCCCCCTAGCGATTTCGGCGTATTTAGAATTGCTGATATCAGCGGCATAACCAATAATTTCGATCGGAATGCCCATGCTGTCAACCAATAGTTTTAGTTCCGTCCTTAGCCAACGGTAAATTCCGTCTTGGTGTAGAAAACGGTACTCGCAAATGCAATTTTTTTCCTCGGACAAATCCGAAAAATTTACTAGAAATTGTGGCCGATCTTCCGGGTGAATCCTGCTCGACCAAAATTTACAATCTGCTAACAATTCTTGGGGGTCGTAGCCAACGATTGTCTGAACATTGTCGCTGATGTAAGTAGTACAAAAGTCCCCCATCGGTGCGGCTGTAAAAATTACCGCCGGATTAGAACCCAGTAAAAATTGCAGGCGTTCTTTTAACTGCTGAAATTCCATTTCTGCTCGCTTACGATAACTGATATCTTCGATCGCCCCCATGCTGTAGAGAGGAATGCCCTCGCGATCGCGGATCAGCGTCACCGTCAAGTTTGCCCACATCAGCTCCCCATTCTTCTTAATCAAGCGTTTTTCCCTTTGGAAGCGAGAAATCTTGCCCTCGACCAACTGCTTGACTTGCTCCACATCTGCTTGTAAATCTTCTGGATGCGTGAGTTCAGTAAAAGTCATGGTAGCCAACTCCGAATCGCTGTAGCCCAACATCTGGCGGTGAGCTTCATTCACTTTGATCGTGCGGTAGTCGCGCACGCTTGCCAAACCAAGCGCGATCGGAGCATCGTCAAATAAGTTGCGAAACTTTTCCTCGCTCTTTTGCAGTGCAGCTTCTGCGTGTTTGCGAGCGGTAATGTCTCGGGCGACCCACATCACCCGATCGAGCTCCAGCGGCGAAATACTGGCATCAAACCAAAATAATTTGCAGCCAATTTCCATGCTGTATTCAATTCTGTGGGTTTGCCCAGATGCTAAGGTTTGGCGAATGTGGGTCAGGGCAAAATTAGCTTCCGCTTCTGGGAAGATTTCGGCGACGGTTTTGCCCAGCACTTCAGGAGCCGGTTTGTACAGCAGTTCGGGAGCAGTGGGAGCGATTTTGAGGTAGCGCCCGCTTGCGTCGAAAACCAGGACGATATCCGTCATGGCGTTAAACAGCGCTAGCAGTTCGGCTTCGGATTTTTGGAGTTTTTCTTCGGTCAATTTGCGATCGGTAATGTCGGTGTCAGTGCCAGTCAGGCGGAAGGCCTTGCCAGAAGCCGATCGGATCGCGCTGCCGCGGGCAAGTATCCAGCAAATGCTGCCGTCTTTACGCACCATCCGGTGTTCTACTTCATAAATTTCTGTCAAACCCTCTAGATAAGCATTTACGGCTTCGGCGACTGCAACTCGATCGTCGGGATGAACGTGAGACGCCCAATTTTCCCTGCAGTTGGGAATCTCTGCGTCCTGATAGCCCAACAAAGCTTTCAAAGACGGAGCAATGTAGATTTCGCCGGTTTCCAAATTCCAGTCCCAAACCCCCACTTTGCCAGCCGATACTGCCATTTCGTACCATTGTGTCCGCTGCTGCACTCGCAGTTCTAACTCTGCATTGAGCTGCTGCAAAGCGATTTCTGCTTGTTTGCGATCCGTGACATCCCGGCCTGCTGCTTGATACTCGACGATTTGTCCGCTCTCGTCGAATATCGCCCGATCGATCCACTGCTGCCAGCGAATTTCCCCGCTCGGCAAAATTACTCGGTGTTCGCAGGTAAAAATAGGGTTGTCGGGAGACACAGAAGTATATTGCTCTTGAAAAATTTCTCGGTCTGCTTCTGGGAGCAGCGACATGAAGCATTTGCCGAGTAAGTCGAACGGCTGCACGCCGAAATAACGGCAGTAAGCTTGATTGACAAAAGTTATTTTACCGTCTGGGAGGTAGCGGCAAATCAGTTCGGTTTGGTCTTCCACAATCGCCAGGTAGCGCGCCTCGCTCTGTCGCATGGCATTTTCGACATTTTGGCGATCGCTGACTTTTTCTAGTTCACAATTGCCCTCTAACAGTTCGCATCGTTCCTGGAGTTTTGCTACTTCTTGATTCAGTGCCTCGATCCAGCTATACATTGCTGGACGAATCCTTGTTTCGCTGACTATACCTACTGGCTGACCCCGTTCATCTACAATTGGCAAGCAATCGAGCGAGTATTGACAAAATAGCTTGAATGCTGTAGTAATATCTGTAAATTCTGATTCTTGTAAGACAATTAAATTCCGCGTCATTGCGTCGGCAACTTTCATGCCTTGCCATCCGTATTCGGCGGCGGCTAAGTTCAGCACATCTTCCGGGCTTAGCAGTCCGACTAGCTGATTTTCATCGACAACTAAGACGCAACTAATCGATGCTTTTACAGTTTCGTTTGAGTCGGGAAATACAGGTGAATTAGGCAGTGGGCAAGGGTTGCTCGTCTGACGCATCAGGGCGATCGCCTCTGCGAGCGAAGTCGAGGGCCCAACCGTGGCAGGGTGGCGATCGACAGCTTCGTCGGGCGATCGTAAATTTGCCGACAAATTAGCAAGTTCCATTAGTCTCGATCAAAAAGTATTGCTAATTAACTTTAGCAATACTTTCAGTCATCAGCCAGATGACTGATGACTGATGAGCTGCCTTATTTTATACCAATAAGCAGATAAGTTTTCATTTCCCCTTTGCCTTTAACTTCAATCATTCCTCGCTCCTGAAACAAATATTTGTGTCCCAATAAATTATAAGTAGTTTCGCTCACTTGAATCCGCCAAGGTAAACCGTGAGATTCCATGCGGGAAGCAATATTTACCGTGTCGCCCCATAGATCGTAAATAAACTTCTTTATACCAATTACTCCTGCAACAACCGGGCCGCTGTGAATGCCGATACGGATGCTAAAATATTGATTATGCCTAGCATTAAATCGGGCT
Source organism: Microcoleus sp. B3-D2 (assembly GCF_036705345.1). Classification (NCBI taxonomy): domain Bacteria; kingdom Bacillati; phylum Cyanobacteriota; class Cyanophyceae; order Oscillatoriales; family Microcoleaceae; genus Microcoleus; species Microcoleus sp. B3-D2. Next base: position 15,556 of record NZ_JAUBUG010000050.1, on the reverse strand, counting down.
ATTTCAGCTTGCATATCTAGGGCCATTTGGGCGCTCGCATCTGCGTGGTCTGCCCTGGGTTCAGGCAGTCCTCCTACTGCCATGTATGCGTCGCCGATGGTCTTGATTTTCTCTAAACCGTGCCGTTCGCACAAAAGGTCGAATCCTGAGAAAATCTTATTTAGGATCTCCACAAGGTCGATCGGATTCATGACAGCAGACAAAGCAGTAAACCCCACAATGTCGGCGAACAAAACAGTCACTTCCGGAAAGTATTCGGCAATAGTAGTTTCGTTTTGCTTGAGGCGTTCTGCTATTGCCTTGGGCAAGATATTTAACAGCAGCTTTTCGGATTTTTCTTGTTCTTCCCGCAGGGCATCTTCTGCTTGCTTGCGTTCCGTAATGTCGTGGTAACTCCAGACTCTGCCGATAATTTTATCTCCCAGCCGCTGCGGTTGCGAATAGCGTTCAAAAAACCTGCCGTCTTGAAATTCCAACAAATCGTAACTTTCGGCTTCTGGCTGATCGTAAAGCGATTCTATTCTCTCTTGGAATGCTTGGGGGTCTTTGAGTTGGTTTAGGACAAAGGCGATCGTTGTGGCGTCGTCTCGCAGCGCCATCACTTCGTTAGGTATGCGCCACATTTCCACAAATTCTCGATTGAAAGTGACGATTTTTCCGCTCCTGTCAGTAGCTAAAATACCGTCCGCAGTTGAATCAAAAGTTGCTTGCAGTAAGGACACAGATTTTGCTAGGGCGTCTTCGGTCATTTTTCGAGCAGTAATATCTCGCAAAATAGCGCGAATAGCTACTAGCGAACCTGCGGCAAATTTACAGCTTATGCTGCCTTCTAGCAAAATTTTTTCGTGATATTTAGTAATAAAAATTACTTGAATAGAGTCTGGATACAATGTATTTTCCTTAGCAGTTTTATTGCTAATTGCTTGGTACAATATGTCCAGAGACTCTGGGGAACTGTTCGGATGAATGATATCAAAAACAGTCATTTGAGCAATTTCTGCTTCGGTGTAGCCCAGAGTTTCCCGCCAAGCTCGATTTACATACAAAAAATGACCGTCTGCTCCTATACTTTGAATTAAGTCAGTAGCATTTTCAAATAAGTCTCGCAGTTGTTCTTCGCTTTCCCGCAAAGCTATTTCCGCTTGTTTGCGCTTGATAAATTGACCGAGTTGGCTGCCGATGTTTGCCATTATCTGGAGCAATTCTTCATCAAAACACTGTACTTCGCGGCTGAAGAAAATCATCACCCCCAACACAGACTTTGCAGAATTTTCAGGGTCGTAGTCGCCCCAAATTGGGAAACCAAAAGCTCCGTGCAGTCCTTCTTCAGCAGCGATTTCGCGGCGCATACAACTGTCGCTTTTTGCGACATCGGCAATCCACTGAGAGGAACCGCTGGCCCAAACGAAACCGGGTAAACCTTCGCCAAACGCACAAGTCATTTGTTCGGTAAATTCAGCAAATTTGGGGATAGAAACTGAGCGTTTTGTCCAAGTGGCGACGCAGCGAAGCAAATTGGGGTCGGAAACCGCAGTTATTCTCTTAGTTTCTGACAGCAGTTTTTCCCCAGCTTCGGGCATCCAAAGTTCGGCTGTATCCCATCCCAAGCTGTCGCAAATTACGGGGAGAATTGCTGCTATAGCTTTTTTGATTGTTTCGGATGCCGACAGGATGCGAGTGGTGATGTACTGAGTTAATTGTCGCTTGCGGGCCCGCTGTCTCTCTGTGACATCGCGGCCGATGTACACTAAATCTTGAAGGGCGGGCCCAGAGCCAGAAACGCCTTTAATATCAGTCGAAATCGCCGTACAAGAAAACGAAACTGTGAGCTTTTCTCCGGTTTTTGCCGTGCAAATTAATTCGGCGTTAGTTTGAGATTGCTGAGGCTCCTCTTGGCTGACTGCTTGCAAAGAGGAGCCAACAGCAGCAAGAGCGTCTATTTGGTGGCCTACTAATTCTGATTCGCTGTAACCGAACAAATCTTGAGCCGCTTGATTGACTTTTTTAATCTTTCCCGAGGCTGTTGTTACCAACAAAACTTCGGCCATTGAAGTAATAATTTTTTCAACATAATTATTAGTAGCCGCTAAGGTACTCAATAAAATATCCATTTCATTGGTAGCTTGCACTAGAGTTTGTTCTAAAGCCATCCTGTCGCTTACGTCTTGAAAAAATATAATTAATCTCTGATAAGTATCGTCATTGGTGAAATCCACGATATACATATCAAAATAAAGTCGCGAACCATTTTCTAATAGTCGCGTCATCGCTTTTAATTCATAATTTGGCAAACGATTTTCAAAAATATCGATTAAAATTTCTTCAGTTCCCACTAATTCGGGAAAAGGAATGCGGACATCGTTGCCGGCGACTACTTCGTCGGGAGAGTCGGCAAACCGCTGCACTTGCAGAGAGATTTCTTGGATTAAAAAATTTTTATCCAGTGCTAGGTACTCCAAGTGGTGGGGAACTAACAGTTTTTTTAACAAGGTTTTCATGTGAGATTCTTAGTAGTGAATGCGCCCTGTGTATCGAAGAATCGAAAATCAATCTATTTATCTCTGTTTCTCAAAGGGAATTCTGACTATAAAGGTAGTGCCTAACCCGATCTCGCTGGAAAATTCGATTTGACCTCCGTGCAAGTCTACACACTGCTTGACTATGGATAAACCCAGTCCTGTACCGGGTATTTTTCCGACATTTTTGGCTCGATAATAAGATTCAAAGAGTTGTTCTTGGTCTTCTAGAGGAATGCCAATGCCTGCATCTTTAATTTTAAATTTAGCTTCTTCATTATTCTGACAATTTAATTCAAAATAAATATGGCTGTCGAGAGGCGAATATTTGACAGCATTTGACAGCAAATTTGTCAAGATGTGCCGCAGCAATTTTGGATCTAGTGCGGGCAACTGTTGCGTTTCCTGCGAGTCGGTATCATATTTTTTAGCGGGCGTAACTAATTCTTGATAAATAAAGTTAATTGTATGATTTTTTCCCGAACTAATTTTAATTGATTCTACTAACTCGCTGCAAAATTTTTTTAAGTCAACTGGTGCGGGATAGAATTCGAGTTTTCCGGCTTCGGCGCTGCTGAGCAACCGCACGTCATCTAATAGCTGAGCCATGTGTTTAGATGCGGATTTAACGTGTCCGAGGTAGTCTTGTTTTTCCTCGTGGGTGATTTCGTCGCCGTAGTCTTGGAGGATTTTAGTAGCAAATAATATTGTATTTAAAGGATTGCCAAATTCGTGAGCAATCATCGAGAAAAAACGAGATTTTACCTGTCTGAGTTCTTGCTCTTTTGCCAAAGAGCGGCGAATTTCTATTTCTTGTTGTTTGCGTTCTGTGATGTCCCTGCCTATATAAATGAAATCGTAAAGTCCCTCTAATTCTGTCTGAATTGCCGAACAGGAAAATTCTACCCAAATTTCTTCTCCTGCTTTAGTAGTGCAGATTACTTCCAGTTCTCTACGCAGCTCTTTCTGAGACAAAATATAGCGGTGGCGAGCTTGGTAAATTAATGTTTCTTCGACTAATATTAAAGACAGGGGTTTGCCGATAAATTCTGCTTCGCTATACCCAAATAACCATTGTGCCGATTGATTGATTGTTTTGATAGTTCCTAATGTTGTTGTCACCAACAACGCATCGCCCATCGAACGAATAACTTTATCTATATAATCTTTAGAAGCCGCTAAGGCGCTCACCAAAAGATTAGCTTCATTCGCGCTCTGAATCAACGATTGCTTCATCACCATCTTTTCGGTAGTATCTTCAATCAAAATTAGCAATTTATTTGGCACATCTTCATGTTCGTCTTCATGTTTGATAGCTAACATATCAAAGTATAAAGGGCGGTTTTGGTCGCCAAACCGAGCGATACCTTTGACTTCAAAACCCGGCAGCCGTCCCATAATGATAGACATGAGGATATTTTCAATGCCAATCAGTTCGGGAAAACTCATGCGAGCATCTGCACCGGGTATCGCGTCGCCCGGAGTATCGGCATAATGCTGCACTTTGGCGGAGGTTTCCTGAATGATGAAATGGTGATTTACTACAAAATACTCTATTTGTCGCGGGTTCAATAACTTTCTTAAAAGGGGGTTCATACTGGTTCTATCATTGTGTAAGCTAGTTTAGAGAAAATTTCGTCCACGTCTTTGCCTGTTTTAGCAGATGTCGTGTAAACTGCTATTACTTTGTCTTGACATATCGAATGGGATATTTCCACTAGCAGCGCTAATTTTTCCTCGTCAATCAAGTCTACTTTGTTCAAAGCGACGATAATTGAGCCTTTAGGGTTGACTGAAGAAAAAAGCTGAATGTGTTCGGAGATTCGCTCAACTGTTTCGGAGCGGCTGACATCGGCAACGATTAAAACACCGCTAGCTCCCTGCAAGTAAGTCGGTGCAATTCCTTTGAATTTTGTATGCCCTTCTAAGTCCCAAATCAGCAACTTTGCAGTCACGTTTTCCCGCTGTTTTACCCCTTCTAATTCTACGATTTTGCTGGAAATTTTTACTCCCACGGTGGAGAGGTATTGGTCGCTGAATTGCCGATCGACAAAACGGCGGATCAGGCTGGTTTTGCCAACGCCAAAATCGCCGATCATACACATTTTTTTAGATATAGTAACTGACATAATTATTTACTGTTTATGGTCTTAGTTATTGGTTCAAATACCACGCATCTGCTTAAAAGTCGCGGTTGGTTGGGTTCCACGTCGGCAGGAGGATTGGGGATGCCAACCGTTTGGAGGCGCTTTGGGTCAGCACCCTGCCGCACTAAAGCATCTCGCACTGCTGCGGCACGCCTCAGCGACAACTGTTGATTTGTAGCAATTTCCCCAGTTCGATCGCTGTGCCCAATTATCTTAATCTGTTTTTGAGGATATTGATCCATGAATTTTTTGACACTGGCGATGATTTCTCCGTATGTAGGGTCTAATGTTGTCGTTCCTGGCTGGAAGTAAATGCGGCTTGTAATTTTCAGCGGCTCTAATTTAATCGTACTGATGACCGACTGAACACCGGGAATTTGCTTCAGGGACTGAGCTATTTTCTGTGCATCTGCACCGTCTCTAACGGTACCCTCTACAGTCACTTTACGATCGCCATACCCACTAGAAATAGAAACGCCATCTTTCTGGTTCAAAACGGCAGTAATCCGCTGCACTTCAGCCGCCGTCAAAACTGGATCGGGGGGGACATCTACAGCTATAATTCTATTATCTAATTGCAATTTCGGTGCAGTTGATGCGACTATTTTTGCAGCTTGTGCCCGCAATTCTTGATTTGGCAACTTACCGCTTAGCTTTAAAGTTTTGCCATCAACTGCAACATCTAAGCGGTAAACTGCTAATTCTGGAGTCGAGGCTAAAGCTGCGATGGCATTTGCTTCGAGGCGACGCTCAACGCTGCTGCGGTACTGATAAATTCCCCAAGGTACTAAGATTAAGCTCAAGGCGGCTAAACTGATAGCCGCTAGGGCGATCGGGGGTTTTGTTGATTTTTCCCTTTGCAGCGGGTCGAATAAACTTTTTATGTACGGGTGCAGGGACTCAGGTATAGTACCGGGATCGCCGTTAAACTCGTGAATTAATTTAGCATAATTAAGAATGAGATTAGTAACGGTTTGTCGCAGTTTGTTGATGAACAAGTTTGGCGGTTCTCCTTTAATCACGACTGCCATGTAGCAATATCCCGCTACTTCTAGCAGAATTTTTGAGTCGCCGTATTCAATTTGATTTAGTTCGGAAGATTCTCCCGGCTGCACGATGCACTCGTTAACAAAGCTGCGAATAGCTGTGAGCATTCCTGCTACCATTTCTGATTCTAACTGGTAGCTTTCTGAGTTTTGAAATTCGGAAATTATCAAGCCTGATGCTTTGTGAATTAAGAATGCTGCTTGGACGGTAAAGGGTACTGATTCTTTGAGGATTAATTCAGCTTCGGAGACTCCTTGTACTTTGGAGCTAATTTTTCTCTTCAATCCTTCAACGCTGATGGCATTTGACACTTTTTCATTGATTGTCTTGATAGCTTCTGCCATGTATCGGGAAATTGTACTGCCAATTACGGGATAGAGCGCATCCACCATAGAGTCGCGTTCGAGTTTTATTTGGGCTGTAATCGCTTTGCCCATTTCCGGGGCGAGGGCTTGGGCGATCGACTCTTGGTCGAGGCGAATTTGCTCTTTAATTGCCAGACCGATTTCTGGGGCGATCGCCTTAGCAATATCCGCTGGCGAATTCACTATTTGTTGAGCAAGTGCGTCGGGAAGCAGCTCAGCTATTGCCGCACTCATTGCTGACTTGTTTTCGACAGTTTTTGCCCTAATCACTTCGTCAATAATGGGCCCGATCGCCTTGACAACTTCTTCTCTGGAATCGGCAATTTTGCGGCTGAGAATTTCTGCGATCCAAGGCAGCATCAACTCAATCAACTCTTGGGGATCGTAGATTTGGTGCTCCAGTTTTCCTAATTTATCGTCGATGCTTGCCATCAGGTGGCGCACCCCCGGCAAATCGTTTTCTGCCAGCAGAATTTTCACTTGCTCGATATCCGACATTTGGGAGCCGAAAATTAGACTTTGCAGCCTTTCCATCGCGCTGTCGGCTTCATTTAAGTCCTGTTTAATTTGACCTAATATTTCTGCTGGCTGCGATATCGTTGTCGGCTGTTCTACCAAGTTTGGCATCGATTGAAGCGAAGAAGTAACCACCGGATCTAAATATGCAGTTGCTGGTGGCTCTGATACTGTGGAAACTATGGGATTATGGGGAATTTCCGAGGATTTTGACTCGGTTTCGGAAGCGGAAACATCCTGTAAATGCCGATCGAACCCGTGGGATTTTTGAGCCTGTACTTCCTGTAGAGAATCTTTCATTGTCAAGTTAGACAACTCTTCGACAGGCTTTGATTCCTCCAAGTCCGGCTGGCCGATCGCGGAAACATCTATAGTTTTAGCTGAGGAATAGTCTTTTTCCAGTTCTGAAGTGTTGAGTTTGTGAGTAGCGAATAGCAAACTTTTGAACTCGTTTGCAACAGGCGGGGCATCGCCAGACTGGGGTTGGCGATCGTCCCCAGTTTCGGTTACACTCGCTGCAACTTCCTCTGGCGCTTGCTCAGAAATACCTAACAAATCCATCAACCCGCCGAGGGCCCCAGCTTGATTATTTTCGCCACTGCTGTCATCTTCGGGCTCTGCATTTTGCTGGTTGGAACCTGCAATAATTTTGAGATCGACTAACAGATTCAGCAAGGGTTCTAGCTGGGTTGCTGCATCGGCAGCAGACTCGTCAGGTTGAGAAACAAAACCCTCTAACTCATTTTCGTCAGCCGGATTTTCTTTCGGTAAAGCCATGCGTTATTATCCGTTATGGTGGCGCTCCGGCAACAGAAATTCGGTATTTAACTTATTATCCGCAACGCCTTTAAGTTCGGGTACAAATTCTGTTCCTTTGAGCCTCATACCGAGTTCAAACAGAATTTCTGCCATGTCGTCTCTAGAAACTTTAACATCTCTGAGCATAGAAAAGCGACGGTCTAGTTCTTCAAAAACCTGTGTTTTCAAAGTGCGGGTTTCTTCAGATAGTCGCTCTCTGGTTTGGGAGAGTTCGTCGCGAAGCGAACGGGTTTGATTGTCAATAGCCTCGTCGAGGGCTTCAATGCTGCTGGAGAATTTGCGGTTAACGCGATCGACTTGCTGACGGATGTCTGCGCTTTCTTCTTGCGTGTTTGAGGTGAGCGATTTAACTTTCTTTTCTAACGAATCAACGGCCACCTTCATTTCTGCAGACAGAACTGTCTTCACTTGTTCGATGCGAGCTTGCATATCTTGCTGCATCATGGACAATTCGGAATCTATTTTATCGAAGCGATTATCGTATTCTCTAAGCTGCGCTCCAAAAATTATATCGCGAATCTGGTCGATATTTCCCAGCCGTTCGCGCATTTCTTCTTTAGTTATTTCGGCCATACTTGCACCTGGAATCTCCGGAAATTGTGAGTTTAAGAACTGTGCTAGTGATTTACTAGCGTTGTTGGTGGCACTAGCTTTTTTGAGTGTGCGGGCTTTTATTTTTTGAACTCTCACCCCTGCGTCGGGGATGGGATTTTTGAGAGTTTTGACTCTAAATATCCTGAGATTCAAATTTTTGAGCCTGGTCTTGTCACCAAAAATGGCGGTTTGCTATCCTTGCCTTGCACCAAGCTCAGAGAAGCGTAGATTTGCTGCTATACAGGACAGCGGGGTAGATTTTAATGTCTTCTACTGACATCCTCAAGGATATCGCATCTTGACCGTGCCTCATATCACAGCGCTTGAGTCCCGGCAAACAGCGGGCGGGCTTGCTCCACATCCCATTATATATAATATATAACTCAAAAGCTGCACCGATCGCCGATCGACTCCCAGGGATGTTGCCTTTGAGCACAAAGCATTTACACACTCGAACTCTGCCCTCTCTCCCCCTCGAAGCCTCTCCTCCTGCGATCGCCCTATAAAAAAGCGTAGGGCCCGATCGACAGCGATCAGACCCAATAATATGAGAGCTTTGTTTTTTTTAACAAACGAGATGTGTTTCCGATTGAGAACTGTTACTTACTAGGGTTTACAACTTGTGCAGCTTTACTGTTAATCCGCAACCACAACTAAGTCTGACTTGACTGCGGTTTGGCTTGACTGCTCGATGGGCAGTTCGCCACTATTCCAAGTTGTGTTCGGTTAATTTCTGCTGCGCCTGGGAATCTAGACCGGAGACACCATGTCTATATCCTCGAACTTTCTTTCTAAATATAGCGACCTCCTTTCTCTTCCTGTCCCGGTGTCTATTATTAAGTTAGCATGGCCTTTCGGAGGAGTAAAGCACTATTTGCAAAACTTGATAGGTCTTTACATTACTAAGTATAATGATATGAATCTCCAAATAGATGTAAGTTAGCACTCACGCGCTCCGAACAAAGAAACCGGGTTTTTCTACCGAGATTGAGGATTTTAAGCAAGTATTTTGGTAGAAAAACCCGGTTTCTGGACACCCGTGCGTAAGTCCTATAAATTCTATTGTTGCTACATCTTTACATACTTAAGTGTTTTTGCCATGTCTATTTCTCCTAAGTTTCTCAGTGGCAGCCAAATCCGCCAAACCTTCCTCGACTTTTATGCCCAGCGGGGACATAAAATCTTGCCGAGTGCTTCTTTAGTGCCCGAAGATCCGACAGTGTTGCTGACGATCGCCGGAATGCTACAATTCAAGCCGATATTTCTCGGACAGCGCACCGCCGAATCACCGCGCGCCACCACTTCTCAAAAGTGCATCCGCACCAACGACATCGAAAACGTCGGCCGCACCGCCCGCCACCACACGTTTTTTGAAATGTTGGGTAACTTCAGTTTCGGGGATTATTTCAAGAAACAGGCGATCGCCTGGGCGTGGGAACTTTCGACGGAAGTTTTCGGTTTACCAGCGTCGAATTTGGTTGTTAGTGTTTTCCGAGAAGATGACGAAGCTTTTGCGATTTGGCGCGATGAAATTGGCATTCCGGGCGATCGCATTCAGCGCATGGGAGAAGATGACAATTTCTGGCAATCCGGCCCGACTGGCCCCTGCGGCCCGTGTTCGGAGATTTACTATGATTTCCACCCAGAGAGAGGCGACAATATTGACCTCGAAGATGATAGCAGGTTTATTGAATTCTACAACCTGGTTTTCATGCAGTACAATAAAGATGCAGAGGGCAATTTAACACCGCTGCAAAATCAAAATATTGATACTGGCTTGGGACTGGAACGGATGGCGCAAATCCTCCAGAAAGTCCCCAATAATTACGAAACAGATTTGATTTTTCCGATCATTCAATCGGCGGCGGAAATTGCCGGGATTGATTACCACAATAGCGATGAAAAAGTCAAGGTTTCGCTGAAAGTAATTGGCGATCACATTCGGGCTGTGGTGCACATGATTGCGGACGAAATTCGCGCGTCGAATGTTGGTCGGGGTTACATTTTGCGGCGGTTGATTCGCCGGGTGGTGCGCCACGGGCGACTGATTGGAATTCAGGGCGAATTTACAGTGCGGGTGGCTGAAAGTGCGATCGCCCTTTCGGAAGCTGCTTATCCGAACGTGCGGCAGCGGGAAGCTCAAATTAAGGCGGAATTGGCAAGGGAAGAAGCGCAGTTTCTCAAGACTTTGGAACGCGGAGAGAAGCTGCTGGAGGAAATTGTCGATCGCACAAAACAGCAAACCAACCAACAAATCAGCGGTCAAGATGCTTTCACTCTTTACGATACCTACGGTTTCCCCTTAGAACTGACTCAAGAAATTGCTGAGGAACAGGGAATTTCTGTGGATTTGGACGGCTTTGAAGAGGCGATGAAGGTACAGCAAACTCGGGCTAAAGATGCTCGCCAAACAATCGATTTGACCGTGCAGGGTTCTTTGGATAAGTTGGCTGAAACAATCCAGGGAACTGAGTTTGTCGGTTATGCTGAATTGTCGAGTTTAGCTGAGGTGGAAGTTATCTTGGTTGACGGCAAATCGGTGGAGGAAGCAGCGGCGGGTACTGAGGTACAAGTTGTTTTGAACCAAACGCCATTTTATGCAGAATCCGGCGGACAAATTGGGGATAAAGGTTATTTGAACGGCAGCATTCAGGGAGAGAATGGAGAGGGTTTGTTGGTAAGAGTTGATGATGTGAAGAAGGAATCGGATTTCTTCGTGCATTTCGGCTTTGTGGAACGGGGAACGCTGAGAGTTGGCGATAGTATTACTGCGAAAATAGACAATAGCGGTCGCCGCCGAATTCAGGCTAACCACACAGCAACTCACTTATTACAATCAGCTTTGCGGAAAATTGTGGACGATTCGATTTCGCAAGCTGGTTCGCTGGTATCGTCAGAAAGATTGCGGTTTGATTTCAATTCTCCGCGCGCTGTCACAGCAGAAGAGTTGCTGAAAATTGAGGATTTAATTAATAGTTGGATTGCTGAGGCGCACGCTGCGGTCGTTGCAGAAATGCCGATCGCCCTTGCGAGGGAAAAAGGCGCGACAGCGATGTTTGGCGAGAAGTACGGCGATGTGGTGCGGGTGATCGATTTTCCCGGCGTTTCGATGGAATTGTGCGGCGGAACTCACGTCAGCAATACGGCAGAAATCGGGCTGTTTAAGATTGTTTCCGAAGCGGGGGTAGCAGCGGGAACTCGCAGGATTGAAGCGGTTTCCGGTCAAGCTGTTTTGGACTATTTGAATGTGCGCGATAAGGTGGTGCGCGATTTGGGCGATCGATTTAAGGCGAAGCCTGAAGAATTGCCGAACCGGATTACTAATTTGCAGAATGAGTTGAAGGATACTCAGAAACATTTGGCTGCTGTGAAGTCGGAATTGGCGATCGCGAAATCCGACCAGTTGCTGAGTGCGGCTGAGGATCTCGGCGAATTCAAAATCATTGTAGCTCAATTGGGTGATGTGGATACAGAAGCGCTGAAAACTGCGGCGGAAAGATTGCAGCAAAAGTTAGGAAATGCTGCGGTTGTTTTGGCATCAATTCCTGAACCGGACAAGGTAAGTTTGGTGGCCGCTTTTAGTCCTGAAGTCAATAAAAAAGGATTGCAAGCTGGCAAGTTTATCGGGGGAATTGCTCAAATTTGCGGCGGAAAAGGCGGCGGGCGTCCGAATTTGGCGCAGGCTGGGGGACGCGATGCAAGTAAGTTGCAGGAAGCGTTGGAAAGTGCTCGCAATCTGTTAGTTGAAGGGTTGGGGTAATTAGTCGGATCAGGTGATTTCGGGGAAACTGTAGGGGCGGGTTTTACAAACCATAATTGCCAATTATCGACAATCTGATAAACCCGCCCCCACCCAACCATAAATCACAATGTACATGGTGCTTGTAGGGGCGGGTTCACCAACCATAATCGTCAATAATCGACAATCTCGAAAACCCGCCCCCACCCAAAGAAAAATACCAACCTACATTTTCCGATGCGATGCAAATTCCAGGTTGATGTGGGCGATCGGTGGTGGGGGGCGGGTTTATCTAGATTGTTGGTATTCGTTAGATATGGTTGGTAAAACCCGCCCCTACAAAATCTGGGTAAAGGTATTGTGCAAAAATCCCTGGTTTTTCCGGCGTAAAAAAAGTACAATATCCCAAACATGGGTAGTAAAAAATGAACGAAGAACGCCACCAAGCCTATCTCACCCTGATTGAATCTCTCCTCACCTGTCCCAGAGACGAACAAACCGCCATCCTGCAAGCCAATCTCGAATTATTAGACGATGATTTTGCCCGATATCTGCGAGAGTGGGCAACTCAAAATCGGGAAAACTTGGATGCAGACCAAGCATACAATCTTGCTAATATTTTATACAATTTAAATCTAACATTTTCAAGTCTTCAGCAAGGCAGTCGGGCAAGCAACATAGAGATTGCGATTGCTTGTTTGGATATAGGATTAACTCTTTTTACTCGCGAAGCTTACTCAGAAAAGTGGGCAAGGTTTCAAAATAGTTTAGGTGTTAAATATAGTGAAAGAATCAAGGGAGAACGGGGTGAGAATATAGAAAAGGCGATCGCCTTTTATGAAGCTGCTTTACAAGTTCGCACCCGCGCAGCTTTTCCCCAAGATTGGGCTGGGACTCAAAATAATTTGGCAAATGCTTACAGTGACAGAATCAAGGGAGACAGGGGAGAGAATATAGAAAGGGCGATCGCCTTTTATGAAGTTGCTTTACAAGTTTACACCCGCCCAGCTTTTCCCGAATATTGGGCAAGGAGTCAAAATAATTTGGCAAATGCTTACAGTGACAGAATCAAGGGAGACAGGGGAGAGAATATAGAAAGGGCGATCGCCT
>NZ_JAUBUG010000050.1:0-2603 GCF_036705345.1 Microcoleus sp. B3-D2 | reverse complement strand
ATGCTTACAATTACAGAATTAAGGGAGACAGGGGAGAGAATATAGAAAGGGCGATCGCCTTTTATGAAGCAGCTTTACAAGTTCGCACCCGCGATGCTTTTCCCCAAGATTGGGCGATGACTCAAAATAATTTGGCAAATGCTTACAATTACAGAATTAAGGGAGACAGGGGAGAGAATATAGAAAGGGCGATCGCCTTTTATGAAGCAGCTTTAAAAGTTCGCACCCGCGATGCTTTTCCCCAATATTGGGCGATGACTCAACATAATTTGGCAAATGCTTACTTATACAGAATCAAAGGAGAACGGGGTGAGAATATCGAAAAGGCGATCCAACTTTTTAAAGTAGCTTTACAAGTTTGCACTCCCACCGCTTTGCCAATTGACTGTCTGCAAACAGGCAGAAGTTTAGGCAATTTAGGATTTGCAGAAAATTTGTGGGAAACAGCCATCTTCGGCTACGAAAAAGCCATCCAAGCAGTCGAACAAAGCCGCGAGTGGATCACATCCGACAACCGCAAACGAGAAATCATCGAAGAAAATCTCGATGTCTACGAAAAAATGATGCAATCCTGCATCAATCACCAACAATATGACAAAGCCCTGCAAACAATCGAACGCAGCAAATCCCGCTACCTAGTCGAACTCTTCACCAACAGCGAAATCTACCCCAAAACAGCCACCGAAACCGAGAAACAGCAACTCCAAAACCTGCGCCGCCAAATCGCCGCCTCCCAACAACTCCTAGAAACAGAAACCCCATCTCCTCCCCCTCTTTCTCCCCCCGTTGTAGGGGCGGTGCCCCCGTGCCCGCCCTCTCCCTCACAACGCACAACCCAAACCCGCAGTCTCAGCCCCGAATCTTTCCAACAACAAAAAGCCAAATTAGAAACAACATTACAGCAACTCACACAACTGCTGGAACAGATAAAACAGCGAGAACCAGAATTCACCCTAACTCAAAAAGTCGAGCCCATCAACATCACCAAATTCCAACAAACCTTAGACACGGAAACAGCAATCATAGAATGGTACATCGGCAATTCTAACTCCCTAGAGGGCGGGCACGGGGGCACCGCCCCTACGGGTGGTGTCGCCTTCATCATCACCCGCGACAGCATAAAACCAGTCACATATACCACAACCGAAATAGCCGAATTAGAAACCTGGAAAAACAACTATCTCGACGAATACCGCAACAAAAACACCAACCAAACCTGGCAAAAAACCCTATCCCAAAAACTCGAAACACTCTCAGAAATCCTGCGACTAAACGAGATAATCGCCCACATCCCCCCCAACTGCAAACAACTAATCCTAGTACCCCACCGCTACCTGCACCTATTCCCCCTTCACGCCCTACAATTCACCTCAGAGGGCGGGCACGGGGGCACCGCCCCTACGAGGTACTTGTTAGACTGCTTCCCCGCAGGCGTGAAATACGCCCCCAGCTTGCAACTGCTGCAACTCGTAAAAAATCGCATCACCACCAGAAACTCCCCCCCACCAAATCAGCAACAACTATTCGCCCTCCAGAATCCCACCGAAGACTTATTCAACGCCGACATGGAAGTAGAAACCATCAAAACCCGATTCAATCCGCATCAAATTTTACTCAAAAAACAAGCCACAAAAACCGCCCTCAACGACAACCGAGAAAACCTCTCAAACACCAGCTACCTGCACTTTTCCTGTCACGGCGTATTCAACTTTGACTATCCGCTGCTGTCATCCCTAGTCTTAGCCGATTCCCTGGAACCATTACCCCCCAAATCCGTAGGGGCGGTGCCCCCGTGCCCGCCCGAACCCCCGCCCCCAGAGTCAAATCAGCCCGCTGAAAAACAGCGCTATGTCACCCTACGCAGCGGCAGAAAAGCCATCCCAGAAAAATGCCTCACCCTGCGAGAAATCTTTGCCGATTTGCAGTTACCGCAGTGCAGTCTCGTCACACTTTCCGCCTGCGAAACCGGGTTAACCACCTCAACCGCAATGACGGATGAATACATTGGTTTACCCAGCGGCTTCTTGTATGCGGGTAGCATGAATGTTGTCAGCACTCTGTGGGCTGTCGATGATTTTGCCACGGCAATTTTGATGATTAAATTTTATCAGGAATTGCCGGAGGCAGATTCAGTAGCCCTCGCTTTGAATGCGGCGCAAAACTGGATGCGCGGTGTTAGTAACGAGGATGTTAGAGTTTGGGTAAAATTGTTAAATTTAGATGAAAAATGGCAACAAGGTACGGAATTGTGGTTAACAAACTCGAATGAAGAACAGCCTTTCAGCGATCCGAAATATTGGGCGGCATTCTGTGCGACGGGATATTAAGTTAGGTGTGCCATCATGATTTTGTAGGGGCGGGTTTTACAAACAATATATAACGATGACCAACAATATAGATAAACCCGCCCCCACCCCACCAATAACCCACATCAACCTGAAATTTGCATCGAATGCTAAAATGTAGATGATGATTTTTCGTTTGGTGGGGGCGGGTTTTTAAGATTGTTTGTTTCAGGCAATTATGGTTGGTGAAACCCGCCCCTTGTATCTTAAAAGAGTGAGCTAGCCGATCGCCACGTCATTGATTCGATCATACCGACA
>NZ_JAUBUG010000049.1:0-59135 GCF_036705345.1 Microcoleus sp. B3-D2 | reverse complement strand
ATCTTGCACTTTATTCTCGCTCGCGCGCTCGAAACCTTTCGCGACGCAATATGCACTCGATTATTCAGCAAGCCCTAAGTACCTTTGCTTGTGCGATCGCCAAAGAATGAGAACACCATGCTGCTATTATTTGAGGGTTTTATGGCAAGTATCGCAGAGATTCCCAAACCCGGACAGCTTCTTGGGGGCTAATGTCCTTACAATTAGATAACTCGGGAGGCGCGGTATCTAAGAAAAGACGAGAACCCGCACCAGTAAATCTGTAAAATGGGCCTTTTCCCATCCAACTTCCTATTAAAGTAGGGCCAGAAAGTCGAGCGTTTTTACGATATTTTAACAGTGCGCCTTTGCCCAATATTGAATTGTTGACGGGATAGTCCCGTTCCAAGCCAGCCGATGGCATATCGCCAATACCGCCACCAGTGGATTCAATAGCAAAGCAAGAGTTATCGGGGTTGCGATAGATAATTGCGTAGTTAGGGCAAAAACGGCGGACTCCTGAAGGACAAGGTTTAACTTGAACGCTAGCCACCTTAAACCCGGCGGGAACATAGCTAGGAATGGCAACTTTAACTCCGAGAGACTTAAGCTGATTTGTTTGTCTGTCAGATAGCTGAGCATTGGCTAGCAATTGCTCTTGATTTGTCGATCGCTCCGCCGTTACAGATTGTATACTGGTGGCGAGGATTGCTGAGATGAGGGTTATGGTGATGGGCGATCGATTTTTCATGAATTATTCTCCTGTTTGTGCGAGAGACTTTTTGCAGCGAGCGTATTTTATGATTTTTTAACCGCCGATTCACGCAGATTCACGCGGATGAAGGCAAAGGTAGGGGCGATTTGTTGATATTAGCACTTCTCAAATGCCGCGCCAACTAAAGATAAAGCCACAATCGGTGCTGTCACCGCTCTTAAAATTCTACTCCCCAAAGAAACAGCTTCAAAACCAAACTCGATCGCCCTTTCCACCTCACCCTCAGTCCATCCACCCTCCGGGCCAATAGCTATGACAATCGATAATTCTCCCCCATCTTCCTCTCCCCTTACTAAGGGGGATTGAGGGGGAGCGAAACCAGTCGCTCCATCTTGCTCCCCCCTTAACAAGGGGGGCTGGGGGGGTTCTAAACCCTTCAAACAATCCCACAAATGCCGATTCTCCCCGCGAGCCACACAAATAAATCGATATTTTTGACCGCAATCTTTCACAGCCCAATCAAACGAAACAGGCTCTAAAATCGTCGGCACAATTTGACGTTCCGACTGTTCCGCCGCCTCGGCAGCAATTCTTCTCCACCGCTCAACTTTTTGATCGCTTGGTTTGAGCAAAGTTCGATCGCTCGTTACCGGCACAATACTTGCCACACCCAACTCCGTCGCCTGCCTCACAACCTCGTCAAAGCCGTTTCCCTTGGGCAAAGCCGCCATCAAAGTGACTTCAACTGGAAGCTCCCTGTTCACAGCAATCTCCTCGGTTATGGAGGCAATTAACCCTGTTTCCTGGGCTTCTAGGACTGCTAACCACCAATGCCCTCGACCGTCCATCGCAATAAATCGATCGCCCCCTTGCAAACGTAGCACTCGATTTAAATAATGCTGCTGTTCCCTAGTTAAGTCGATTTTGCGATCGCAAATTTGAGTGGCAGTAACTGCTAATCTTTGTAATTGAGGCATTGAATTTGGGATTGTTCGTTTTCTATTAGAGATTTTTTTTATTTAACCGCAGAGAACGCAGAGCAAGAGAGAATGAGAGAATGAGAGGAGATAGGCAGGCGGGGTTTCAACAGTTCAAAAAACAATAAAGGCAAAGCATCTACAACCGGAATTATTTTACAAATTCAAGTTTTTTTCTGCAAATGCTCTGCCTTTATATTATTGTTGCCAGAAGTCTATTGAATACAATCGAAAATCACAAAGCGCAAATTTAAAATCGGCTTATGCTTCCTCCTTAATCTTTTTTAAATAAGTTGAAATCGCCTCTGTAGCTAGTTGTGTAATCGGCTTGCCCTGACGGGCTGCTTCTTCCTTGAGCTCGTTGTAGATTTCATCGCGGACGCTAATTCGACGGCGGACTTTGCCACCGGTAGCAGTGGCAGCGTCGTTCCCGTCATCGTTACTAGACGTAACTTCTAATTCATTTATCTCAGTTGTCATCGAGTCAGCAGATTGGTAGTTGGTTACAAATTGACGGATAGATTCTAACCCGACGCGATCGCAAAAATTGCCAAAACTCTCGCTCAGTTGCCGTTTTTGCTTGAAATAAACAAAAATCGGCTCCAGAAAAGCTTCAAAATCATTGACGTGCAGCTTTTCCTCAATTGGTTTTGCCAGCCGCGTTTGTTCGGGAGAACCGCCCAGCCAAATCTGGTAGGATTCCGGCGAACTCCCGACAAACCCCAATTCTGCCATATAAGGGCGGGCGCATCCATTTGGGCAACCAGTCATCCGCACCACCAAATGCTCGTCTTGCAAGCCAACTTTGGTCAAAAGTGCGCGAATCCGCTCTAAAATGCTCGGCATCACGCGCTCAGATTCGGTAATCGCTAACCCGCAAGTCGGCATGGCTGGACACGCCATCCCATAGCGCACCAATGGATCGATCGCAGTTTCCCGCTGAATGCCGCATCGATCGAGTATTCCCTGAATTTCTTCTTTAATATCCGGCGAAATATCGTAAATCAGCACGTTTTGGTGTGGCGTCGCCAGTATCGGCAAGTTGTACTTCTGCACAATTTCCCGCAAAGCTGTTTTTAGCTGAAATGAACCTTCATCCTTAATCCGGCCATTATCCACAGAAATGCCGACAAACAGCTTGCCGTCTCCTTGGTCATTCCAGCCCAAGAAATCAAAATACTTCCACTCAGGCAGCGGTTTAAAGGCTTCTAGCGGCTTGCCAAAATATTCGGCTACTTTTTCGCGGAACCACTGTACGCCTTTGTCGTTAATCAGGTACTTCAGCCGCGCGTGCCGTCTGTCTGTGCGATCGCCGTAATCTCTTTGGGTTGCTACAATTGCCTTGACCAAATCGTAAACATCATCCTTGGCAACATAGCAAATCTCATCCGCAACCCGCGCAAAAGTCTCTTCTTTATTGTGAGTGCGGCCCAAACCGCCGCCAGCAAACACGTCAAAACCTTGCAACTCGCCAGCTTCATTGGTAATTACCACCAAGCTCAAATCCTGAGAGTACAAGTCAATTGAATTGTCTCCGGGTACGGTAACGGAACACTTGAACTTCCGCGGCATATAATGGCTGCCGTAAATCGGTTCTTCTTTGTCGTCGCTAAAGATTGTGCCGTTGCCGTTTTTCTGTCTCGCGGCCTTCACTGCGGGGTCTTCCTCGGCCGAAACAGCTTTTTCGCCGTCCAACCAAATTTCATAATAAGCACCGGTTTGCGGTGTCAGCAAATCGGCGACATTGTTAGCGTATTGCAGCGCATACTGGTATTCTGGGCGATTTTTGTACGGTGCTGGAGGTGCCATGATGTTGCGGTTCAAGTCGCCGCAAGCTCCCAAGGTTGACCCCATATTTTTAATAATTGAGGAAAACACTGCTTTAAGATTTTTTTTCAACACGCCGTGAAGTTGGAAACCTTGGCGCGTTGTGACGCGGAGCGTGTGGTTGCCGTATTCTTCAGATACCTTGTCTAACGCTAGGTATAATTGCGGCGGAGTGAACCCGCCGGGATTGCGGGTGCGGAGCATGAACTGATAATCTTTTTCTTGTCCTTTAACTCGATTGTCGCGGTTGTCTTGCTGGTACGAGCCGTGAAATTTGAGAATCTGAAGCCCTTCTTCGGTGAAGTGGGTAGTTTCTTGTAACAGTTCAGTCGCAACGGGTTCTCGTAAATAGTTGCTGCGTTCTTTGAGACCTTCTGATTTAGAGGGCTTGCGCGCAACAGGGGTTGAAGTGGAAGATGTGATCATGGGAATGTATAGTGCCAGTTATAATTAGATACAGCCGATCGAATATTTCTTGACAATTGGACACTTGACAAATTTGCACTTGACAAATCTCCTCAGAAATGCTGTGTCGGATCTGTTGAGAACTCGGTTAACAACTAAGTTAACAAGTAAGTTAATAACGGTAATCCGCTAGGAATTCTGATGGTGCTAATTGTAACACGATCGAGCCGGGGCTGGAAAATTGTAATTAAGAGTTTATACTTTCGCTCGCTTAAGTGTACGAAACTTTAGAAATAATTAACCTCAACCTTTTAAACTATGTCACTGTATGACGAAGACACGTTTGTGGTCTTAGAAACAAACCAGCCAGAGCAGTTTTTGACTGCGGCGGAACTGTTAGAAAAGCTGAAAGCCGTGTTAGCCGAGGAACACGAAGATTTGCCGCAGGACGTGCATAAAATATCTGGCGTGGAAGCTCAAGCCAAGTATTTAATTGATACTTATTGTGAATTAGATGTCGGGCAGGGAAAATATTTGCAGTGGTATGCAGTACGCTTGGAAAAGTAATTTGGGAAATAGGTCATCGTGCATAGGGCATTGGTTATTAGAACCAACAAGTAACAAGTAACAAATAAAAAATAACAGGTAACAAGTAACAAATAACCAATAAAAACCAACTAATGCCCGATGCCCAATGCCCAATGCCCAATGCCCAATGCCCTATTCTTTCTAATTAATCTTCTAACTGTTGAACCGATGATACTTCTACTGCGGTAACATCGATCGTACCGGGCGGTGTCAAGCGACTAAAATGACCTTCCTCTATTTTCAGAGGTTCGCCGCAGTTGGCACACTGAAACTGAGTTTGATTTAAAGCTGTAAATTCGTATTGACAAACTGGACAATTGTCCTCAATTAAATTGCGTTTCAGCCACCACTGAAGCGCGAAAAATGCGACCACAGGCGTCAGCAACAAAAAAGCTACTAGAATCAACACTGATTTAACTATCCAACCCAAACCAATTGACACCAACAAACAGGCGATGCCCAGCAGTATCAACCAATTGCTAATACGGGGTAGCTTGAAAGATATTTTGGGGGTGCCTTGGTTCACGGTGGTCTCCTTGGGTGTCTTTGCAGGTAGGCATAACTCTATCCTACTCAGAAATTCAGGCGGTCGATCGAGTTAATTTTCCCATTGTACACCCAGAAACCGCTCTCTACGGCATAAGTTTATCTGAGTCAGAGGGTTGAAAAATTCCTTGTAAGGATTGACAAAGGGATTCAAAACTAAATCTTGCGAGGGTTTGTTCCCTCAACCAGTGGCGATCGCACCTTTTATCCTCCCCTCGCAGCATTTCCACACAAGCAACCGCTACTGCTGCTGAATCTCGGTGGGGAACTCGCCATCCAAGTTTACCATCTTGCAGCGGATCGGCTGACCCGTCCGCGTCCCCCGCGAGCACGGGTACTCCGCAAGCCAGCGCTTCCAGATAAACTATACCGAAGCCTTCCTGGGAGGGCATTACATAAGCATCGGCCAACTGGTAATGTGCTGCTAAATTTTCTGTCGGTACAAAACCCGCAAATATTACTCTTTCGGTAACTCCCAAATCATCAGCGAGTTTGGCTAATCTAGATCGATCGTCTCCGCGTCCAATAACTAAGTATTTCACATTCGGAAAAGTTTTGGCTATTTGCGGCAAAGCTTTGATTGTGACATCCACGCCTTTGTAAATATCCGTCGATCGCAATCTGGCTACAGTCATCAATATTTTAGCACCAACCAGATTGTACTGCTCTAATAAATCCTGTGGCTTGGGCCCAGTGGTAAATATATTTTCATCTACAGTACAAGGCACTATGTGGAATTTTTCGGGATTTAAGTTGTTAATTTCGCAAGTGCGTGAAGCGAAGCTATCCCGTAGGGAATCGCGCGTGTACCTGCTAATAGTCCAAATACTGTCAGCTTTACTCATTGCTGTTTGATATTTGGGCGGAAGCGGTTCCCACACTTCCTTGCCGTAAGTTAAAATAGTGTAGGGAATTCCCAAGGGTTGGCACAGAATTTGAATTAGCGGTGCGAGTTTGATGTGACCGCAAAAAACCCGTTTCGGTCGTTTTTGCAGCAAGCGAGTTAGTAATATTGTAGCAAACTTAAGACGGCCAAACCAGGGACGCTGAGTTTTGAGATAATAAAATTTCAGATTTTTTGACTCGTAAGGATTGTTGCTGCAGTCTGGGGAATCTCGCAACAGCAATATTTCAGCTTGTGGCGCTGAGTTTGTCCCTGCGGTTATGGACAGGTAAGCTTTCAAAATGTCTTGAACGTAGGATTGAATGCCGCCTTCGCTGGCAAATATTTCTAGGAAACAGAACAGGTAATTTGTCGATCGCATCTCAGATTTACCCATTGACAGCGCAGACAATTATTGCAGTATATAGCAATCCTAAATCATCTGTGAATTTCTTACTCCCTCCCCGCGAGTTCGGGGAGGGTTGGGGTGGGGTAAAAAATTTACGACTCCTGCAAGGATTGCTATAGTGATTTTGCCAATCCGGGCGATCGCCATTATCCAGAGCTTTTAAACCATGTCATGATGACTGTAGTGGCAGGTTTTACAGGAAAATATTTGACTCGCCTACTTTCACCGTTGGTTTTGAGCGACTATCTGCTTTTTAACTAGGGCTTTTTAACCGGCTGCATGGGTGAGCGCGAGGCTTTGCTTTCAGTTTACTACGATCTACGGTTGTTAACTCTAAACTTAATGATTTTTTACAATATCCTACCCCAAGCAAAATTTAAGATTTATTGAGTTGGTGCGGCGCATCCGACCAGACTGAGGATTAGCAGATGGGTGCCGATCGAGGCGATCGCATTTTTAGTTTTTGGTGAAAGTATGGTCTATCTAAAGATAGATATAGAGCCAGTAGGTAACTGTTATCATCAACAACATAGAGAGTTAAATTAAATATGACTCTGCCTGGTTTAAAAAACAATTTCTGAAAGATTTTGTCTAAAATATCCTCCTAAAATTTTCTCACGCCTTGCTAAAAAATCAATGCTCATAAAGCATTAAAAAAATTAAGATGGTTGATTATTTTTGAATCGAGGAGACCGATTGGATATTCATATCTTTTCGGTTTACAAAAGTAGTCTGCCGAGCCGAGCGAGAAAATTTCACGAGCAGAAAATAAACACTATCTCGTACAATCATGTACAAAGAAAAGCCGCTCACCTAAAACATTAGGTATGCGAGCTTAAACCTAACAAAAGCTAATGTTAGGTGGGCAAGTCATATTTACGAGCGACTCTCTCCAAACGAGCTTTCATTGGAGTTTGAGGTGAAACGAGTAACGATCGCACTCAGTCTTTTTAGTCTACTCAGCAGCACTCTGGCAAGTTGCACCGCAGCTTCTCAGAACGCTCAAAACAGCATACAACCAAGCAGCTCCGAACTTTCATCAGTTGCTGTAGCAGTCCGCGACCTCGGCAATCCATTCTTCGTACAAGTTGGCAAGGGCGCTGAGGCCGCAGCCAAGAAAATCGGCGGTGCAAACGTGAGGACAACTCTCGTTTCCAGCGGCGACGATTTAAATCAGCAATTTAATCAAATCGAAAACTTTATTGCCTCTAAGGTCAGCATGATTGTACTCAATGCTGCTGACACCAAAGGCATTGCACCCGCTGTCGAAAAAGCCAAGCAAGCCGGAATTCCGATAATTGCAGTTGATACCGCCGCCGAGGGAGGCGTTGATGCGACAGTTACTTCAAATAACGTGCAAGCTGGCGAAGTAAGCTGTCAATATATAGCCGATCGCTTGAAAGGAAAAGGCAGCGTTGTGATTATCAACGGGCCTCCCGTCGCTTCAGTAGTCGAGCGAGTTCAGGGGTGCCAGAGTGTCTTCTCCAAATATCCAAATCTCAAAGTTCTTTCCAAAGATCAGAACGCAGAAGGCAGCCGCGATGGCGGATTGAGAGTGATGAGCGATTTGCTTACTTCCTTCCCAAAAATTGATGCTGTTTTTGCAATTAATGACCCCTGTGCCATTGGTGCAGAATTAGCAGCCAAACAAGCACAAAGAAGTGAGTTCTTTATTGTGGGAGTCGATGGTGCACCTGAAGCTTTAGATGCGCTCAAACAGAACAACAGTCTCTTTGTGGCGACAGCAGCTCAAGATCCATTTCGCATGGCCGCCAAGGCAGTTGAAGTCGGGAACGACATTCTGAAAGGAAAAAAGCCAGCCAATCCAAACATTCTGATTCCAGTCGCGCTGATTACTCGCGAAAACGTCAATCAACATAAAGGCTGGACTAGCGAGTGACCTTCTTCATGTCCAGTTAAGACTAAAACCCTTGAGGAATCCCGTTTTTCCCCGAGTCTAGAGCCCCCTAAATCCCCCTTAAGAAGACCCACTTTGAGAAGAATCTTCTCCCCCCCTTAAGAAGGGGGGCTAGGGGGGATCTAAGTTTAATAGTCAAGCAGATTTCCTTACGGTATTTACGATGGTAAATAGCACTCAAGATTCAATTAAAACTCAGCCCGTCCTCGAAATGCAAGGTATTAAAAAAACCTTTAACGGTTTTGTAGCCTTGCACGATGTAAATATCACCGTTTACCCGGGCGAAGTCCACGCCCTCATGGGGGAAAACGGCGCGGGTAAAAGCACGCTGATGAAAATTCTGGCAGGAGCCTACATAGCCGATGCAGGCGAAATCAGAATTGACGGTCAAGCTGTTAAGATGACAGACCCTGCTCAAGCCAGAGATTTAGGGATAGCGATTATTTATCAAGAACTCAATCTCGCCCCCAATCTGACAGTTGCTGAAAACATTTTTATGGGCAGCGAGCTGAAGAAAGGAGGTACATTTCTAGACCAAGATGAAATGCGGCGCAAGGCATCTGAGGTCTTGAAAAACCTCGATGCAAATTTTGAGGCTGGAGACCTGGTTTCGACACTTTCAATTGCCGAACAGCAGCAAGTGGAAATAGCTAGGGCGCTCAAACACAATAGCCGAATTTTAGTGATGGACGAGCCGACAGCGGCGCTTTCAGACCGCGAAACCGATAAGCTTTTTGAAGTGGTTCGCCGCTTGCGGAATGAGGGGATTGCTATTATTTATATCAGCCACAGAATGGCAGAAATTTATGCCCTTGCCGATCGCGTGAGCGTCATCCGAGATGGCGGGTATATTGGCTCTCTTGAAAAGCACGAAATTTCGGCAGAGCGCCTGGTGGAAATGATGGTGGGCCGTTCTTTACAGGATTTGTACGAAAACAAGCATCAAATAACACCGGGTGCAGTTGTTCTTGAGGTAACAAATTTAAGCGACGGCCACAAAGTAAAGCCTGCCAGTTTTCAACTTCATGCGGGCGAAATTTTGGGTTTAGCGGGTTTAGTTGGCGCCGGCAGAACAGAACTTGCCCGCCTGATTTTTGGTGCAGATCGGAAGGTAAGCGGTGAAATAAAACTGGAAGGTCGTCATCTAAATGTCTCGACACCCAATGAAGGAATGGCAGCCGGAATTGCTTACGTGCCAGAAGATCGCAAAGCTCTCGGACTATTTTTGGAGGCCAGTTCGGGTGAAAATATCACCATGAATGTCCTCGATCGAGAAGCAAAAGCTGGCATTATTAACTCAAATTTTCTGTTGAAAATTGTCAATGATGCTATTAATAATTTGCAGATTCGCCTGGCAAGCCCGAGCATCAGGGCAATGGATCTTTCTGGGGGAAATCAGCAGAAGTTGCTGCTAGCGCGTTGGTTGGCTATCAACCCAAAGGTACTTTTGCTAGATGAACCGACGCGGGGTGTAGACATTGGCGCAAAAAGCGAAATTTATCGAATTATTAGCGATTTGGCAGCCAAAGGTGTAGGTATTTTAATGATTTCCAGCGAACTGCCGGAAATTGTGGGAATGAGCGATCGCGTCTTAGTGATGCGATCGGGAAGCCTCGTCGGTGAAGTAGGCGGCTCGACTGGGGAAAAGATTACGCAAGAAAACATTATGGCTTATGCCACTGGTGCAAAAGAGGTAGTAAAATCATGAGTCAAACGCAAACAAAAACCAGCAGAAATTCAGGGAGCGATCGGCAGAAAACAAGTAAAGCTCAAGCTTGGAAAAATTTCATCCAAGTTGCCGGTATCCTGCCGATTTTGGTTGCCATCTGTGTAATTTTTTCCCTGGTAACGCCCAACTTTCTTTCCGTAGGAAATTTGATTAATGTCATCCGGCAAGCATCAATCAATATTGTCCTAGCTACTGGCATGACTTTTGTGATTTTGACTGGCGGAATTGACCTTTCAGTCGGGTCAATTTTGGGTGTGACGGCAGTTGTCGGGGTGCTGGTTTCCTTAGTTCCAGGTCTGGGTTGGTTTGCCGTACCGGCTGCGTTAATAGCCGGAGTCTTTTTGGGATTGCTTAACGGCTCGCTAGTTGCCTATTTAGGTTTGCCTCCGTTCATCGTCACCCTCGGTTCTTACACAGCTTTGCGGGGAGTTGCTTATTTAGTAGCTAACGGCACTACCGTTATCAATAGAAATCTGAATTTTGCTTGGGTAGGTAACAATTATCTCGGCCCAATTCCCTGGTTAGTTGTTATCGCTTTCCTCGCAGTTTTAGCGAGTTGGTTTGTCTTGCGGCGGACGGTTCTCGGGAGGCATATTTACGCCGTGGGAGGCAACATTCGGGCAGCACGATTGACAGGTATTAAGGTGAGTCGCGTGCTGTTATTTGTCTATGGCGTGAGCGGGTTGCTTTCTGGTTTAGGTGGAATTATGAGCGCCTCGCGCCTCTACAGTGCGACGGGGATGTTGGGGCAAGGCTACGAATTAGATGCGATCGCTGCTGTAATTTTGGGAGGAACGAGTTTCACAGGTGGAATTGGCACTATTTGGGGTACTTTGCTGGGGGCTTTAATTATTGCCCTGCTCAACAATGGACTAACTCTCATGAACGTGTCTTTCTTCTGGCAGTTAGTTGTCAAAGGTCTGGTGATAATTATCGCAGTGACGATTGACAAAGTTCGCACCGGTTCAAGCGCAGCGTAATATTGCTAATTCGGTCGATCGGTTCCTTATGCGGAGCTTTGTCCTATGCACATCCAGCATTTTCCTCACCTGATTACTGCTTTTATACTGGGAACACCTGGTGTATTTCTACTAACATCATCCCCAACTTTTGCGGCCCCAATTGATAGATTAGTTGCGCCTGAACCGTTAAATACCTTGGCAGAAAAACCCTTCGCGCAGGTGAATTCTGTCTCTCAACTCTCGGATGTAAAACCGACTGATTGGGCGTTTCAGGCGCTGCAATCTCTAGTTGAACGCTACGGCTGCATTGTCGGTTATCCCGACGGAACTTACAGAGGAAACCGGGCGCTGACGCGGTACGAATTTGCAGCAGGATTGAATAGCTGTCTCGATCGAGTCAGCGAACTAATTGCCACAGGAACAACCAACCTGATTACTGGGGAAGATTTAGCGATCGTCCAAAAACTGCAAGAAGAATTTGCAACTGAATTATCGGTGTTGCGTGGTCGAGTCGATTCTCTCGATGCACGCACAGCAGAACTAGAAGCGAATCAGTTCTCCACCACAACTAAGCTGAATGCGGAAATTATCGTGGTGGTAACAGATACCTCCGGTAACAGTGTTGGGGATTCGCGCGATCGCACCAACACTATTGTTGCCAACCGGGGCAGATTAAATTTGGAAACCAGCTTCACCGGTCGCGATATGCTGAGAACCCGTTTGGAATTCGGCAACTTGGGCAGGAGGATTGCCGATGAGACGGGTACAAATATGACGGCCTTGAACTTTGATGGCAATGTCGATAACACAATCACCGTCCCTCACGTATTATATGTAACGCCGCTGACCTCTAATCTGGCGCTGACTGTCGGCCCCACAGGTGTTGGCTATCCCGATATTACGGATTTGCTGACTCCTCCAACGATCGCCAGCGATAGTCAGGGAATTCCCTCGAAGTTCGGACAATACAATCCCCTCTACCGCCGGGGAGGTGGCGGTGCTGCTGTCAACTGGACGATCGTCAAAAACCTCACCCTGACTGTGGGCTATGTAGGCGGAAATCCCAATCTCTCGCAGCAAAGTAACGGTTTATTCAACGGTTCCTACAATGCTCTGGTTCAGCTTGCCTACCGGGGCGATCGCGGAGCCATTGGCGTAGCCTATTCTCGTACCTTTGCACCAAGCGGTAAAGCCGATATCACAGGCGGTACGGGCAGTTTTCTGGCTGCGCGACCGTTTGGCAACAATATTGCTACATCCAGCGATTCTGTTGGCCTACAAGGATTCTACCGCCTTGCTCCCCGCTTACAAGTTCACGGTTGGGGCGTTTATACTCGCGCCAATGCAGAAAATTCCGGTGTTAGCAGCGTTTCTGATGGTAGGGGTGGCGTGGTTTTGCTAAATGTTGACGGTGACGATCGCGCCGATGTTGTGTATGCAGCGATCGGGATAAGTTTCCCAGATGTCGGAGGTCAAGGCAACCTACCCGGGATTTTGGTGGGTTTGCCAGGTCGCGTGACGAGCAGTAATGTGCGCCGCGAGCGAGATACTTCCTATCACATTGAAGCGTTCTATCGCTTTCAGGTCAACGACAACATTTCTATCACCCCTGCTGCTTGGGTCGTTGTTAATCCTGAGAATGACAGTCGCAACGACACTCAATGGGTTTGGTTGCTTCGCACTGGCTTTAACTTTTAAGCCGAAAGATATTTGAGTAACCTAGTCTTGGACGCAAAAACCCAGTTTCTTGACGTAATTGCCTCATTTGAGACGATAATCGCGAGAAACCGGGTTTTTTAGACTGATAGTGCATCCAGGGCTTCAATTCCATGCCACACAACAAAAAACCCCTACCATCGCTGGCTGGGGTAGAAAATTATCAGGGTGCATCTACTAATATTTGCAACTATAACATAGATTTGTGGGGTGTCACCCTTCATGGGTGACACCCAACTAGGAATTTAGGTCAGAATAAATTATGGTTTAATATGCCAATGATTAACAAAGCTTTTATATCATCTCGTTCTGTCCCAGCCGCTCTAAAATTTAAGATTTAGAATAAATCTGTGCTAGACCTCAAATTAATCCGAGAAAACCCGCAAGCCGTGCAAGAAAGCCTCAACCTGCGCGGAGGTAACTATGAAATCGAGCCGATTTTGCAATTAGACAAACAGCAGCGGGAGTTGGAAAGCAAGCGATCGCAACTACAAGCCCGCAGTAACGAAATTGCCAAACTCATCGGTCAAAAAAGAAAATCGGGTTTACCCCTCGAATCTCCCGAAATTCAGGAACTGCAGGGAGAAGGCAACGCTGTCGGCACCGAGTCGAACGAACTGCAAGCACAGGAAAAAGATCTAAAAGCTCAAATAGAAGCTTTATTGCTGCCGCTGCCAAACTTGCCGGGTTCCTCAACGCCGATCGGCAAAAATGAAGATGAAAACGTCGAAATCCGGCGCTGGGGAGACGAATACATACCCCAAAATCCCGGTATTTTACCGCACTGGGAAATCGGCGAAAAATTAGGAATTCTCAACTTTGAACGGGCAGTAAAAATCGCTCAGCCCCGCTTTGTTACCTTAATTGGAGCTGGTGCAGCCCTGGAAAGAGCGATAATTCAATTTATGCTCGATCGCCACACAAAGGCTGGTTATGTAGAAGTGATTCCCCCACTTTTAGTTAACACTGAATCCCTCACTGCTACTGGTCAACTGCCCAAATTTGCTGAAGAAAGTTTCAAGTGCGACCAAGATGATTTGTGGCTGATTCCTACTTCCGAAGTTCCCGTTGTCAATTTGTACAGAGGTGAAATTTTGACAGCCGAACAGTTGCCAATTTATCACTGTTCTTATACTCCTTGCTTTCGCCGCGAAGCTGGCAGTTACGGCAAAGATACGAGGGGATTAATTCGATTGCACCAATTTAATAAAGTTGAATTGGTAAAACTCGTGCATCCGAGTACCTCCGAAGCAGAACACGAAAAATTAGTGCAGGATGCTGAGGGAGTTTTGCAGGCGCTGAAATTGCCTTATCGGGCGATCGCACTGTGTACCGGCGACTTGGGTTTCGCGGCAGCCAAAACCTACGATTTAGAGGTGTGGCTGCCATCGGCAGGCAAATACCGCGAGATTTCCAGTTGTTCCAACGTCGCAGATTTTCAGGCGCGGCGGGCGAATATTCGCTTTAAAGAAGCGGGTAAAAAAGGCACTCAATTTGTTCACGCGCTGAATGGTTCCGGTTTAGCTATAGGTCGCACAATGGCGGCAATTTTGGAGAATTACCAGCAGCCAGACGGGACAGTAAAAGTGCCGGAAGTGCTGCAATCTTATTTGGGTCGCGAGACTTTGTAAGCTGTTTGTCGTCACTCGGCGATTGAAACCGCCGAGTTATCTTACAGTTTAACTAATGCTTCCTTGATATCGAGCGCCAAAAATCTATCCAACGCTAAATACATCCAATAAACAGATAACTGACTATCACTGCTAGTCTTCTGAAATCCCAAAGCCAGGGACTGTTTTTCGTACATGGGGTGAATCATCAGCGTGTACAAGTCGCAAAGATTCGGAAAATCTGTTTGCATTTCGCCTAAAACTTTCTGTGTGTCTTCCAGAAAAGTAATCCGGTATTCTGACAAATACTGCGGATCGATCATCCAACTACGGACAAATACTGACTGGCAATTTAGATCTCCTGGTAGCGCCATATTGAAAGGATCGATATCAGAAATAGAACTTAAATGAAGCCCTTTACTAGCAGCATTAAAAAAATTTACCTCAGATTCGCTAGCTGTGGGATAAAGTAAGTAAAATCCGACTGGATTGAGATTATCGGAGCGGCGCAAAACTCGCATTCCCTTTGAGTAGTGACTGGCAAAAAGCCGGAGTATTTTAGCAATTTTGTGGGGAACGGCGTTCGTGTTGCGGTTCATCCAGTTGTAATTGGTGGCTAATAAATTGGCAACGGGAATCGCGTCGCACCGAGCGCTGAAATCATCTAATTGGAGTTGGACAGGCTTTTGAGGTTCGGCGGTATCTAAAATTTCTGAAACTGGTTGAATTTGAATTGTGGTAGCGTTACCATCAAAGTGTTTTTCGATTAATCCGAGTGCTGCTAATTTATCTAACATCATTCCGGCAGCGCGATCGCTCCCGCGATCGGAATCGGAGTAAAATAGTTCGGCGGCTTCCCGGTGAGTGCACTGCACTTCTGTTGCTGGCACTTCCAGTTTCGCCAGCGGTGGTTTGAGACGGGGCTGGCTTTCCTGAAGCTGTTTAACCAATAAATAAATCCACAGCCTGATAAAGCATTCAGCCCTAGTGCGAGTTACGCCGACTCGTTTCATCAACAGCGAGACAGCCGTTCGTCGTTGAGATTGAGCATACCAAACATTTATTTCTTCAAAATCCATGGTAGTTGCCAAGCCGTGAAAGAACTCTACTTACATATTGGCTCAATTACAATAAACTTCACCCCGCTTCAGGTTACTTGTTGCCGCTGTTGCTCAACTTGCCTGATTTCCGGCGACTCTACAAGATAGCTGCTTGCTCATTTGATTAAAGCAGGGAGAGTTTGTCCGCAGGAAATCGACTGGCTGCTGTGCCACTATTCGTCTCACTTTTTCCGGGGACAAATTGTAGAACTTCTGGAACAAGCAGGCTGCATGATTCCTGAAGAAAAATGGTTTACCAACTTGTATAGTCGGGGAAATACAGGCTGCGCCTCGATTTATTTAATGTTAGAGGAATGGTTAAATTCTGGCAAGTTGCAGCCTCGACAGAAAATCTTTTGTTTCGTGCCGGAAAGCGGTCGCTTTACAACGGCATACATGATGTTAACTGCTGTGGAAAATACCAATAAACCTATGATTTCTCCAATTTATAACTTTCTTGAGGTTCCCGCATCTTCGACTCTCGAAAGCTTTAAACCGGAACAACCCAACTCTCCGCAAGCTTATTTGTTGCGGGAGTTAGTATGGATTTGGCTTACGTCAGCGATATTACCCGAAATTGCGACTGGAATCATGTAATTGTCAATCGCCATCCGCTAGCGCCCAACAGTCCGTTTAATGCGGCACAGGACTTGTTTTTGCACGAAATAATTGCGGAATATCTCTATCGGTATTTGGAACTGCAAAAAGAAATGAGAAATGTTTCAAAGTAAGGTGCTTAGGTAGGTGCAACGTAAGCACCTTACGAATATAAGTAGCGCGTCCAATAACTTTTTGCGTAAGTCCTGAAGTTTGAAAGAATGGTTAATTTTCAGGTAAAAAATTAATAGGAGAACTCAAGCTGCTGCTAACTGTGCTTGTTCTACTGCTTTGGGCAAAGTCTGATTTACCACAATCCACTTGCCTGTAATTGGATCGCGGTAAGTAATAAACGGATTAGATTTTAAAGGTTGGCTGCAAGGTTTAGCGCCCATTTCTACACACTCCCACTAAATGGTATTGAATAACTACTACAACACCATACCTTTAATAATCGGCTATTTTGCCTAAAATCCGCGTGATTTTTACCTCAACAATAGGTGATATTTTAGGTAGGTTTTGGTGACAGAAAACACTGCCTAATGTGATTTAAAACTGCGTTGGCAGTGAGCAGTATCACCAAAAACCTTCCGTAAAAAAAATCTGCCTTCTGGTTTTTACCTTCTACCTTTAAGAGGGCCACTATTTTCAGTATACATCTGATATTATTAAGTAAGGTAAAGACGTTTATCAGAGATCCCCTCACAAACTTATGGTGCTATTTGGATTTGGCAAAAAGTCGAGCCTGCCCTCTCCCCAAGAGGCCTTGCCGGGACGGGCAGAGTCGATGTCGGTACCGGCAACTCACTTTGTTAACGGCAATCCGCTCAAACCTCCCTTTCCAAACGGCATGGAGACTGCCTTGTTTGGCCTGGGCTGTTTTTGGGGAGCAGAACGCAAATTTTGGCAACAAAATGGAGTTTTTTCGACGGCTGTTGGCTACGCGGCCGGGATTACTCCGAATCCTACTTACAACGAAGTTTGCAGCGGGATGACGGGACATAATGAAGTAGTTCTGGTTGTGTTCGATCCCAAAGTAATTAGTTACGAAACGCTGCTCAAAGTTTTTTGGGAAAGTCACAATCCTACTCAAGGAAT
The DNA here is from genome assembly GCF_036705345.1 of Microcoleus sp. B3-D2. Taxonomy (NCBI): domain Bacteria; kingdom Bacillati; phylum Cyanobacteriota; class Cyanophyceae; order Oscillatoriales; family Microcoleaceae; genus Microcoleus; species Microcoleus sp. B3-D2. Next base: position 42,076 of record NZ_JAUBUG010000049.1, on the reverse strand, counting down.
GCGTCAGGGTAATGATTCGGGTACTCAGTACCGATCGGGAATTTACACGTATTCAGCCAGCCAAAAGCAGCTAGCTGAAGCTTCGCGCGATGCTTACCAGCAGGCTTTGACTGCGGCCGGTTACGGCAAGATTACCACTGAAATTATTGATGCTCCTGAGTTTTATTACGCAGAAAGCTATCATCAGCAGTATCTTGCTAAAAACCCGAACGGTTATTGCGGTTTGGGCGGTACTAAGGTTTGTTTGCCTGCTATGTCTCAGGCTTAAAAATTGACCCAGCTTATGGATAGGGAGACATAGTTCAGGAAAAAACATTGTTGTGTCCCTACACAAAAAATCGGGACACAACAATGTTTTGTCCCTACGAAATATCTGGTGGGGCGGGCTTCTAGCCCGCCACAAAAAGCGGAAGATGTTAGTAATTGAACATAGGTAATAAATGCTGACTGCTGTTGTAATTATCAATCTACTAATATCTGGGGTCTGCTTTTATATCGCTGCGAAAGTGTGGAAAATCAGGGGGACGATCGCACGTTTGGAAATTCGGATCGCAGGAATGGAACGCCGCAGCAGCAATGTCCTCAGCACGTCGCCCGGTTTCCTTGCTAAAAGGCAGCAAGGTGCCCGCCAACTGCGACGGCGCTATCAACAACTGGAATTGCAACTGCAACAGGTTCAGCAACTTTTGGGATTGCTGGGTTTCGGACGGATGCTTTGGTCCAGGCGCGATCGACGTTTGAGGTAAGCTATCCTAAAACTGCCGCCCCTGCTGACTCCGTAGGATTGTCAACAATATTTCTACCTTTGCAAAGGGCCGCGATCGGGCAAACGTGCCTAAAATTGGTGTATGGAGAGAAGCTATAAAAATGTCAACTAAACGTTCAGGATTATTTATTGGCGGTTTGCTTGTGGGTTCTGCGATCGGGGCCGTGACTGGCTTGCTGATGGCACCGCGACCAGGCAAGGAGACGCGGCAGATATTGAAAAAATCGGCCGATGCTTTGCCGGAGTTGGCGGAAGATTTATCGACTAGCGTGCAGTTGCAGGCCGATCGACTTTCTGAAACTGCAATCCGAAATTGGGACGAAACTTTGATTAGACTCAAAGAGGCGATCGCGGCAGGTTTGGAAGCGACTCAGCGTGAACGCCAAACCCTGTCGGAAGCTGAAGCTGAAGTGAGTCCCCCGTCGCGCCCTCCCATCCGCTAAATGGCATGAAATTCTCAACCCCCAATCCCAGATTCCAGTGAGCGATCCCATATTTTGGCTAGGACTTTCGATTTTGCTAGTGGCAGTTAGCCTGACTGCTGTTTTAGTGACTTTAATACCTGCGGTGCAAGCGCTCGCCCGGGCGGCCCGCAGCGTGGAAAAGCTCGCTGACACGCTTTCTCGCGAATTTCCGCCCACTTTGGAGGCGATTCGGTTGACGGGGCTGGAAATTAGCGAGTTGACCGATGATGTCAGCGAGGGAGTACAAAGTGCGGGCGAGGTTGTCAAACAGGTCGATCGAAGTATTGGTAGTGCCAAAAAGCAGGCGCAAAACGTGCAGGTAACTACTCGCAGCGTGGTGACTGGGATTAAGGCTGCTTGGAAAACTTTAACTCGGAAGCCACCGATTTCTGGGACAAATCGCCGGTCAACAGATAGATTGTCGCCGAGTCAAAGAAGTGCGCTTTCGCTAAGGGATTCGGGTTTGGAGGATAGGTATTCTGGGGTTTACGGTGCTGGTGCGAGTAATGGGGAATCGCCCCGGTTGAGGAGTAGCGAGGGTTCGCGTTTGCCGGGGGATGCGGAAGAGTTTGAGGAAGTGCGATCGAACGATTCTTGATTGCACCCAATTCCTCATCATCCCTCCACAGCACAGCCATCCCACCAGCAAGGATTCTTATCAATAAAATCCATCAAAGCATCATACTTAGGCGAACCCTTTTGTTCCACATATTCCAAAGCCCCCCAACTTCCCCACTTACTAAATGAACTCACATCCACAAAGTGCATGAAGAGACTACCTCCAACTTGTTTCCAACTATTCAGTAATTGGGTGTAGATATCATACATTTCTGGACGCCTATTTAATTCCATAAAAAACTTGGTCAGTTTTTCGTTATTCTCCACTCCTTCAATACCTACAATATGTTGACCGCCCTCGTAAACAAATAACTTGAGACCTTTTCTTTGAGCCACATCTAAGAAATACTTAAAGTCATTCTCAACATCGGGCAAACTATCTTTGAAGCCAGGAAGTAACCCGCCCTCTCTTAATTGCTTAAAAGCTTTGCCAAACCCGCCATCTGCGTCCTTCAACCAAGACTCTACTGTGCTGACACTTTCTTTCCCGCCCAAGTTTCCGCTAAAATATCCAGCTATGGCTACGGCATCAATACCGTGTTGATAACAAGGTTTATTGCCCTCAGCCACCCAATAGGAGCACTCTAAAGAATAAGTTTCTAACTCTCTCCAGGCTCTTTGAGTTCCTAACACGCAGACAACTCGATTCTTTTGATCCCCAAAGACGCCTTTCCAGATATCGCACATTTGAGCACTACGCATTCCGTGCCATTGCATAAAAGCATCGCCTTTATCTCCCCACCTCGCTTTACCTTGTTGCAAAGCATAAGTCGCTTGTGGAAATGACCAATTCCAAACCTCATTAGAATACTCTACATTAACTTTCAGCTTCGGATCTAAACTATCTTTGACCATTTTAGCAAAGTTAGTCATGTATTCATCCGTAGCCTGATGTGGCATATTAAACCAGGGATCGGCTTGCACTTTGTTAGATAAATTCACCATAACTTCTATGGGAACATTTCCTCGGTAAGAATAGGATGCACTCTCTGGTTTAGGTCGGTTTGACCAGTCTTTTTGTTCTGAACCATTTGTCCCCATCCAGTCCATAAAACGCAAGACTCTAAATTTTTTAATCTTGTCTATAAACAGCGGATTAAATATTTCACCACTTTGATAAAGCTGTTCATCTTGGGAGCGAACAACTTTAATATTGCGGATATAGTTCCCTGTTTTCTTGGGATCGGTAGCAGTAATTATAATCATGATGCCTCCGCCTTGTGTGGCATCTACATTAATGATATCCCTCCCGGGTTTCGACGCAGCCTCATCTTTTTTGGAATCAAAGCTATATTCGATCGCACCTTCACCCTCATAACTAACAATATATTGCCCTGAAGGATAGCGATTGGGGATTTCCCTAAGTAATAGGGTACTTACCCTAGTATATTTAGGAGCATCTTCGGGAGATGGGAGAGATTTCACCCACCCATTTTCATCAAGATTTAAAAGATTATACTCCTCTGTATCCCATTCACCGTTACAGTTTGGTTGTCCGCTGACGCATTGAGTTATCCATTGTCTAGAAGATTTGAAAGCATCTAAAAAGGGTAATTGTGTGGAGTAGTCAGCAATACCATTAAGCCCAACTCCTAAAGAATAGCGAGAATTTGACGTATTTTGTACATCTGCCCGCACAGCTACTTTGTTATCTACTTGCCGTGCTGCTGTGGGAGAAATATTAGTGGTTAAAGCCCAACATCCGGGAATGAAAATGACAAAAATTAATAAACCCAGCACAAAGCCCAGAGCTTTATTTTTTGATAGGATACTTAATCGAGACATAAATTTGAGTAATTTGAGTGTTTTAGGTAAAATCGAAGCGGGTGAGGCAGTTTTAATTTTGATATTTTATCAAAAACTTCCTTCTAAAACTATCAGCTATAAGATTATTAACATTTTGGCCTCTCAGTGGAGGGGCGAGATCCCTTTCTGTCCCCAAGTGCGATCGCCCATCTAACCGTTTTTATCCAAATCTTCTGTTTTCGGCGCTTCTGAAGTTGAGGGAAATTCTAGTCGAATGTTAATATCAATTGATACTGTACTTTCTTTAAAACCTATATTAACTATTTTTACTAATGCTTCTGTAGGTACAGAGTTATTTATTTTAAATTCAGGAGAAGACTGAGTTTTATATCCGGCTTCCTGTAGCCGATCGCAAATATTGCGCCAATTTCCTACAGGTTCGTTAGGTACATCTGCGATTTTTTTAACATATTGGTATAAAGTTTTACATAAATAAACCTCTGCACTTTTGGAACTCTGAAACAGTTGGCGGGCGATTTCGGCGGGACTGCAACCGGAAAGCAATCCTCGCAGGTAAAGTTTTTCTGTTTCGGTTAGTCCCCTGCGCGATCGAGGAGAGATTTGCCGTTTAGCTTCTGCAAAAGCTTGGTACAGCCTTTCTAAGTCCCAGTGTTTCGCGGCTTCGGCAAATAAGTCTTCTTTTGATGCCATTTTCGGGTGTGTTGAGATGTGGCTAACGATAGCATAACCGAAGTTGATAGCGTCTGTTAGTGGTTTGCTAACAATAGGTAGTCTAGGATTAAATTACCGACTCATTGTCTAAGTGCAAATACTTAGAAAAGCGGGAAAGTGCGATCGCGATATTTCAAATTTTGCCTGTTTAATTAACTTTCGTTAGTCAAACAGTTAGTTTTTGTTCCTTACACTGAGGTATTTCAATGGCTAAGGGTGATGAAATAGCGAAAGCGGCAGGTTCCGCTGCTGCGGGTGGTGCTGTGGGTGCTGGTGTGGTAGCTGCTACAGGTTTGACGGCAGTTGGTGCCGTTGGCGGAGGTGCTGGTATTGGTGCTGCTGCTGGGCCCGTTGGTGTAGCCGTAGGTGCGTTGGCTGGTTTGGCATTTTATGGGATCAGCAAGGCTTTTTCTGATTAAAGCTTGAATCGCGCCAGGGACTTAAGTCCCTGGCTAATAACTAAAGTCGGTTGAAACCGACTGAAATGAGCGGGCAATTATCTTTGTGTCATTTTTTTTCACCATTATTAATTTATGTCTTCTCAAGAATTCCAAGCAGCCTACAACAGCATCAAGGACACAGGTTATCGCCTCTTACAATATCTTACAGAATTTCGAGAGGGGCTCGGCATTCAGGGAGATGAAAGTCAAGGGCTACAAAGCATTGAAGATGAAATTAAAAAAGCTTTAAAGGCTTTGCAAGATCAGAAGTATCAAGTAGCTGTCATTGCAGCAATGAAAGCTGGCAAAAGCACCTTCTTAAATTCTATCATTGGTGCTGATGTACTGGCGAGTGAAACGGCCGCCTGTACTATCTGCCGTACAGATGTCCGACACATTAAACCAGGCGAAACTCCTAAACTTTTAGAGTATCGAGAAGGACAAAGAAAACCAGTCATTCTTGTTGAGGGTGACGCTGGCAAAATTCAGGAAAAATTCCTGCTACGTACCCGTGAAATCAGAGAACAAGGCAATCCTGATAACACTACACGCTTTGAGATAGAGCATCCGATTGAAGCAATTAGCCAATTATCTTCTCTCACAGGCTTTACCTTAGTTGATACTCCCGGCCCTAATGAGTGGGAGTCTGCAAACTTCAACATAAATGCACTGAAGCAGACAGCACTAGAAGCACTGCGAACCTGCAATGCCATTCTGTTTATTTTAAACTACGCATCCTACAAAGATAATGCAGTTGCTGATTTGTTTAAGGATGTTGTTGAAAATCGTAAGGATTTTATAGCTGAGAACACGGGAAAAATTTACTTTATTTTGAATAAAGTTGACCAAAAAACAGAGAGAGACAAAGAAATTGCTGATGTCATTAAAGATTTAGAGCGAGAGTTAGTTGGCTTTGGCTTTTGCAATCCAGTTATTTACCCTGCTAGTTCTCGACAAGGACTTCTAGCGAAACTGATTCAGCAAGGAAAAGCAACTGACAAGGAGATAAAAGATTTTGAGGATTTCTTTAGTGCCAAATATGCTGAGAGAGATGAAAAAGGCAGGAGAGTAATTCCTTTACCTGAAGAGATTGCACCAAGAGCTTTGCAAGATAGCGGTATTTCGAGCATTCAAGAAACAGTCATTCAAAGGATTACTCAAAATTCAGGCTGGAATTTATTGAGTGAGGTGGTGGCAGAAATTGATAAAGCTGCTAAGGCAATTGAAGATACTCTGAATACAGATATCAGGGGTTGGGAAATGGGGATTGAAGCCCTAAAAGAAAAAGTAGAAGACTACAGAAGACGTTCGGAGAATGCGAGGGCGAACATTGAATCTGTAAAGAAAACTGTAGAGGAACAGAAGCAAACACTAATCAAAGGATTTAGTCAAGGCATTAACACATTTGCTAATGAGGCTAAAGCTCAGATAGCCAGTGAGATAGATAAAATTGCAAAGTCTCGTTCCGCCAACTCTCCAAAGCCAAAAAAAACTCAACAAAGTCGTCAACTACCACCAGCAACATCTGATAATATAGGCTGGGGACAAAGAGTAGGAGACATGGGAGAAGCCGTATTAGAATTAATCCCTGGCTTTGGTCAAAGCCTAGGGAGAGTCTTTAAGTTAGGTGCATCCTTGTTGGATATACTGGGTGAGTCTATTCCACAAGCTTTCAGTACCTCTGCCTCTGAACAGATTGTTGATAGTGAAGAGTTCGATCCGTGCATTTTTCGGTGTAAAACGAAGGCAGAAGCTGGGAAAATTGTTGGAACTATCAATGAGTTTTGTGCGCCACACATTCATAATTGGTGGATAGATACTCAAGATGAGCTTGTTCGAGATGGAACAAATATTCGCAAAGAGTTAGCCAAAATAATTCAAAAAGATATCCAAAAAATCTCAGATGAACTGTCTGCTTATCTGGGCGATGCTTTGCAGGTGAAACTAAACATCAACCCGATTCAATTTCCCAGCTTTGATTTTCCCGGAATTGATGCACGGATTAAAGATGTCCAATTAGCAGTAGTTGTCGGAACTAGCAAGAAAGAAACAGGGAGAAAAAGTCGCTGTTGCAATTCAGATGAAGTCTATCATGCTGATGTTCCTGTAACGGAAAATCGCTCCTTCTTTGAAGTTGATTTACGCCAAACATTAGATTCGATCGACCGCAAAATAGATGAGCAGACAGCTAGAAATAAAAAACTGTTAGAGCGAGTCATTGGAAAACAGGTGGAAGCTGATTTCCGAAGTGCAGAACGGCAAATCAATGATTATATCAACAGGTTTCAAAATGACTTCGATCGCGTTTTGAAGGAACGGGAAACGAAAGAAGCAGAAGCGCCGGAAATTCTAGCTCGTCTTGAGTATCAAAAAGCCAAGCTTATTGAGTACCTCAGTCAATTAAGTTCGATTCGGGAATCTCTCAATAGTTGGAAGCCCGTTAAGTAAAGTTAGAGAAAGTACGATCGCCCTTTTTTCCCAAAGTGCGATCGCTAATCTTTCAATAGACGCTCAATTTACACATATAAAAGCTGATTGGCGATTTCATCAGCCGTTAAGGTATTTAACAGAATAGCAACCCGTTGGACAATTTCATAGGCGTTCTTTTGAGGAGTCACAATAATCCCAGAATGTTCCCGTCCTTCTGTCATATATTCTAGGTGTAACCGCTCAAAATCCACGCGATTATGAGTCAGCAAACATCGATCGACAGATGCAGCATAAGCCAATTGTTGGGTATCAAATTGACTCAACATTCCCTGTTCGCTCGTTGTCGTCACATCAAAACCCCTAGCCCGAAGCAAAGTAGCTACCCGCCTAGAAACATCTTCATCCGTATGAATAGTTGCAAATAGTTTCACGGTTTTTTCAGGGCAGCTTTTACAGCAGGATGAATCAATTCTTCAGGAATTCGATTCCGCTCAATATAAGTATTTATTTCTTCTTGGTTATCCAAATAAAAGCTCAGTGCGTCAAAAATTTGAGCTAATTTCAGATGAGGTAAGTGCATCGGGATTTCTTCAGGAGTGATACCCAAGCGCCACAATTCCACGATCGCACGAACGGAAGTTCTCGTTCCTGCGATAATTGGTTCCCCTTGCAAGATTTCAGGGTGACGTGCAACATAACGCGAAGCAGATTGTGTAGTCATGATAAATTAACCGGACACATCGATCTTGATTATAACTTACCCTAAAAGTCGGTTGTGTTGATGACACTTTAACCTCACCTAATTTTCATTGTCGTAGTCAATAGTACCAAACAATTCCATTACTTTTAGTTGTTTGCGACGTTGAATGTACTCGCGTAAAGCTGCTTCAATTAATGTAGTAGGTGTTGGATGGTTACTCAAATCAAGGGCTTCTTGAAGGAGAGTTTTGTCAATTTCGAGCGTAGTTACCATATATTCTCCTCGTGCAAGTAGGGTATCACGCAATTGCCACCGAACAATGCTGTAATTTTAGTGTAGCGCTCAAACTCTATCAATGGGCGATCGCTTTCCGCATTTAGTTCACGGGAGAATGAAAAGCCTGTTTAGCTTGCTTAAAGCAGGCAAGTCGGCATTTATGAGGACTGCTCAAAGCTCGATCGCGATTTGGAAGTTTTGATTGCAGCCGGCATCCCGCGTCATTTATTTAAAATACTGACTTCCCACGATGACATCGATTTGAAGCCTGTCACGCAATACCTCAAAGCAGTTTCCTAATGTTTTGGGTGTAACGCAATTGTTCTTTTTCCTAAAGTGCGTGAAGCGGAGCTATCCCGTAGGGAAGCGCCCTTATCTAACTTCTATTCCCCTCACATTACTAAGCAAATGCAAGTTCATATTGCAGAACTAAAATTGCATCTGCTTTTAACATAGCCATAGCATATTCACTCCCTTAACTATCAGCAAACTCCACTAAATACTGACATTCATTTCCCGTATCATACACTTCAACAATAGTTCCCACAAGTCCAACTGGCAAACTAGAAATAGATGCGTGTTCTGGTTCCACTAGCGCTAATCGCGTATTTGAAATCGGCTTGAAAATCGCAACCGAATCCAAAAGTCTAAAGGTTTTGATCGTAGTTTAACAAAAGCTGAAATCCAACAACGGTTAGAATTAGTTGAAGTAATTTCCCAGAAGTACCTTCTCTAGGTTTTTAGGGGCAGGTTTAGTTAGGATATAAACGATCGCAGCGAGTTTACCCCTTTCACGCACCCGCCCTCCCCACGCTAGGATTTACCCCTTATTTAGGCCTTAAGTTCGCGCTGCTAAACTCAGAAGCCACAATCATCGACCCAATTCCCGCATCCGTAAATATTTCTTGCAGCAAAGCATGAGGAATTCTACCGTCAATAATGTGAGCACCATTCACACCCTGAGCCAAACTCCGCACACAACAATTAACTTTCGGAATCATCCCCCCAGACACAACTCCCGACTCAACCAACTGTCTCGCTTCCTGAATATCTAACTTAGCAATCAGAGTCTCTGGCTTGTGATAATCCTCCAAAATTCCCGCCGTATCAGTCATCAAAATCAACTTTTCCGCTCCCAAACCAGCAGCAATTTCCCCCGCCACCGTGTCAGCATTAATGTTGTAAGATTGACCCTTTTCATCGGCCGCCACGCTAGACACCACCGGAATATAACCGCTGTTCACCAAAGACTCCAAAATATTTATTTTCACGCCGCTGACTTCACCAACAAACCCAATTCCTTCCCTGCCGTCCGGACGAGCTTGAATCAGATTGGCATCCTTGCCGCACAGTCCCACTGCTTTGCCGCCAGCTTGGTTGATTAACGAAACAATTTCCTTATTTACCTTCCCCACCAAAACCATTTCTACAACTTCCATCGTCGCCGCATCAGTCACACGCAAACCATCTTTGAATTGCGGCTCAATTCCCAATTTTTCCAGCCAAATATTAATTTCCGGGCCGCCGCCGTGAACCACAACCGGACGCATCCCCACGCAAGCTAGCAGCACAATATCCCGAACCACCTTGTCTTTGAGATTGCTATCTTTCATCGCCGCACCGCCATATTTGACCACAATGGTGCGACCGGCAAAGTGTTGAATGTAAGGTAGTGCTTCGGACAGCACCTCTACTCGATTAGTGTCCGAATTCCTAACAAAATCGCTTTGTTTGAGCATGGGTAAATTACAAAAGACTAAAAACTTAATTCTAAACTTTAATGGCTAAAGCACATATTAACAGCCACAAAAATCACTTTTTCCCTTGAAGTTATGGACGCACAGGCTCGATCGCCTTTATTGAACCCCATTCTCAAAAATTTAATAGGTTTTTTTAATGATGTCATTTAAAATTATGTATTATAACTTATACATTTCTTGCTACAGTCAAGAAATGTATAGCTCCCTTGATTTACTTAACGTTTTATGTTAACTGCTGTCGCCCAAAACTCCGAAAACCTTCAGTACAAGCTACCCTCAGAGGCTGACTCGTCCCCCCGGATGACGGTATTTTGCGATTTAGACGGGCCGATCGTCGATGTGTCCGATCGCTACTATGCCACATATCAACAAGGATTAGCCGATACTCAAGCAGCTTATCTTGCTAGGGGAATCAACCTCAACCTTCAAATCCTCAGCAAACAGCAGTTTTGGCAAATGAAACAAAACCGAGTGCCCGATGCTGAAATAGCCAAAAGTTCCGGCTTGTGGGGAGAAGAAATTCACGTTTTTCTCGGATGCGTCAGTCAGATTGTCAATCAGCCAGATTTGTTGCACTTAGATCGCATCCAGCCGGGAGTGCAATGGGCGATCGGACTTCTGCACTCCCGCGGCGTGCGGCTGATTTTAGTCACCCTGCGGCCGAGAAATCAAGCCGTTCAACTGTTACAAAATTACGGTTTAGCCAGACTGTTTACCAGCATTCGCGGAACTCAGATGGCGGATGCCGCCTATCACAACTATACAGCCTTAAAAACTGAATTGTTGGCTGAAGTTGCAGAAGAATTTGAGTCATCGCTGGGTTCGGCTTGGATGATCGGAGATACAGAAGCAGACATCCTCGCAGGAAAAGCATTGGGAATACCTACAATTGCCGTTACCTGCGGAATTCGCAGCCGCTATCAACTCCAAAAGCACCAGCCTAATTTCATTCTCAGCAACTTGATTATTGCCGTTAATCACTTATTAGGTTCCGGCCAACAAGTAATAGTAGAATGACTACAGTTAACAGTAATTAGTTAACAGTTAACTGTTGACTGTTAACTGTTGACTAAGGACTAAGGACTAATGACTGATGAGTAATGGCTGACTAAGGCTTTTCTACATTCCTGGTCATTTCCCACAAGCGATTGAGCGGAAAATAAATCACCGGAGCCCAAAGACTGCTAAGAATAGCAGAACACAAAGCCACTCGCTGGTGATAGCTCCAAATTTCCAGTAAAGCCCGATCGCCCATAGTAAAAAATTGCAGCCCCATCACCGTTTCCGCTACCACCGCCATCCCAAACACAATTAGCGCCATCGGGATCGGATCTCTCTCAACAATATCTACCGGAATCGACCAGGTTTTTTGCAAAACAACTGTTAAGACTCCTACAACAACTAGACTTACAGCATGGGTGGGATGAGGAGCCGTCATCGCATCTTGAAGGAACCCCAAAACCAAGCCCATGCTAGCAGCTCCCCAAACTGTACGTTTCCGCTTAATACTCCAAGCTACCAACCAAATTAACAGCCAGTTCGGTCCAATTCCGAGCAATTCCATTCCCGGCATCCGAGTGGGCAATATCAGTATGCACAGCATCACAGATAGAAATGTAACTGCGAAGTTGAGAAATTGGCGCGATCGCGAAGACATCCGAGATAAAGCTTTCATTGTTGCTGTGCTCCCTCAGATGCTGCTGAAGATTGACTCTGCGACTCATTCGGTTCGGCTTGCTTAGAGTGCGGGTAAACCACCGCCCACTCCAGAGAATTCATCGGTGCAGAGAACTCAACAACAGCTTCTGGAGCCGGAGTTTTATTCATATCCACCGAAACCACTTTTCCCACCGGCAAACCAGGAGGGAACAACTGACTGTAAGAAGAAGTTGAAACCACATCCCCAGGCTTGACATTGGGAACATTCTCAAAAAACTCCATCACAGCCTTATTTCCGCCTTTCCCGCGCATAAAACCCATGTGGCGACTGCGGGTAATTCCCACACCCAATTGACTCGTAGCGTCGCTGACTAACAGCACCAAGCTAGTATTAGGAGTAACGCTGACAACTCTACCTACTAAACCGCCGGGACCCATCACAGTAAAATCTGTTTTGATGCCATCGTTACTGCCGCGCCCCAAGGTTACTTGCTGCCACCAGTGGTCGGCGCTGCGACCGACAATAGGAGCTACAATCCCTGCTGGTTTCTTAGCCGAAACGTAACCTAAAAGCTCTTTTAGCTTCTGATTTTGATTTTCTAATTCTAATAGCTGCGCTTGCAATTCTTGAGTGCGCGCCGAGATGAGTTCCTCTTGCCCCGAGCCGTTGGCGTGAAACGGACGAGTCACCCAATTGTAAACTTCAAATACTGCCGCACCTTGTGTTTGCCGAACTCCCCAAGCTGCAGTTACAGCTAAACCTAAAAGAGCAATTTGCAGCCGCAGATCCCACCACTTTCGGAATGTATTTTTTAGCATAATTTCACTAATCTAAAATTGTTAAGTCAGGATTTTAGATTTGAGATTGCAGCCGTATTTCTAAATCCACAATCCCAAATTTGTTAACTACATATTACGCGACGACTGCCCGCTGAAAACCCGTTCCAACTGTTTGTTTTCCAATACCCTACCAGTTCCCAAAACCACGCAGCACAGCGGATCGGCTGCCACGTGAGTGACAATTCCTGTTTCGTGACTGATCAGAGTATCTAAACCTTTCATCAGCGCGCCACCACCAGCCAGCATAATTCCCCTGTCAATAATATCTGCTGCTAATTCCGGGGGGGTGCGTTCCAAAGTACGCTTGACAGCTTCCACAATTACTGAAAGCGGTTCCGACATACTTTCGCGAATTTCTGGGCCTTTGATAGTAACAGTTCGCGGCAAACCAGACAGTAAGTGCAAGCCCCGCACTTCCATCATTACATCGTCATCCTCTGGAGTGGGATATGCAGAACCCACCTGAATCTTAATTTCTTCAGCAGTGCGTTCGCCGATGACCAAATTGTGAACTTTTTTCATGTATTGGACGATCGCCTCATTGAGTTCGTCGCCGGCTACCCGCACAGACTCACTGATCACCGTACCTTGCAAACTCAAAACCGCAACTTCCGTCGTACCTCCGCCTATATCTATAATCATATTGCCAGTCGCCTCAGCAACAGGCAGTCCAGCCCCGATCGCCGCAGCGATGGGTTCATCAATTAACCGTACTTCTCTAGCACCGGCCTGAGTCGCCGCCTCAATGACAGCACGCCTCTCTACTCCGGTGACACCGCTGGGGATGCCAATAATTATCCGCGGCGAAACTAAGCTTCGGCCTTCGTGAACCCTGCGGATAAAAGTTTTGAGCATCAGTTCCGCCGTATCGAAGTCTGCAATTACCCCGTCGCGAAGCGGGCGCAGTGCTATGACATTCCCTGGCGTGCGCCCGAGCATTTTTTTGGCTTCTTCTCCAACAGCCAGCGGTATTTTTAAATCTTGGTCGATCGCCACTACAGAAGGTTCCTGCAGAACAATACCTTTGCCCGATACATAAACGAGCGTGTTAGCAGTACCGAGGTCGATACCCATATCTCTAGATAACGAAAATCGATTGAGAAGACCCACTGATTCGTACCCCCCCCAAAAACTAAAATACTATTGTGTGCAATAATGTTGTTACAAAAGTGTAACCGAGGTGGATTCTATTACGTTTTTCATCCTGAGTCTAGTCAGAAATGTACATTGTCGAGCTCAGGTTGAGCGCAGACTTGCCAATCATCCACCATCAATATGTTCTCCTAACTGGGTGTACAATCAGGATGAAGCCTCACAAGCGTTGTTCCAAGTTAAGTTTGGAGGCTAATGCGCGTGTGGACTGTTTAACTACATCACCGATCGACCACATTCCCAAAAAAGTTTATGAGTCTTAATGTTGTGACTTTAGTAGGCCGCGTCGGCGGCGACCCGGACGTTAAGTATTTTGAGTCGGGTACAGTTAAGTGTAGTTTGACGCTGGCAGTGAATCGCAGAACCAAGAACAGCGATCAACCAGACTGGTTCAATCTGGAAATCTGGGGCAAAACAGCGCAGATTGCGGCTGACTACGTTCGCAAAGGCTCTCTAATTGGCGTAACAGGCTCTTTGAAGTTCGATCGCTGGCAAGACCGCAATACGGGTTCAAATCGCTCGAAGCCGGTAATTAAAGTAGACCATTTAGATTTGCTGGGTTCCAAACGCGACAACGAGTCCGGTATGTCGCAACACAACAGCGAATTCTAGCGTTTGGGGAATTTGGGAATTAATATTTGTGAATTGGGTGGGTGCTCGTGACTCCAGAAAAGTTAGAAATTGTTCAAACTGAGTACCAAGCTGGGCAAGTAGCTTTTGAGAGTGGCCGGTATGCTCAAGCTGTGCAGAGTTTAGAAACAGCTACCGGTTTAGTCGATCGAAATTCCCGGTTGGGCGGTGAGGTGCAGATGTGGTTAGTGACAGCCTACGAAGCCTCTGGCAATACAGAAAGGGCGATCGAGCTTTGCCGTGCGCTCACCCGCCATCCCCGCCAAGAAACTCGCCAGCAAGCAAAGCGCTTGCTGTTCATTCTCGAAGCTCCCAAACTCACTATCCCTCCTGAATGGATGGTGAAAATCCCTGATTTGGCAGCTTTAGATGAAAATCAATCAATCAGTTTTCAAGCTAATCCAAAAGCTGATATCAAGTACGCTAAACCCAAGCCCATCGTACCAGAGCCTGTAGATTTGAGTCAGGTTAATACAAAAGATAATAGGTTTATCTGGGTGGCGTTAATTGCGATCGGGCTAATTTTAGGCGGCTTATTTATTAGTTATTAATCATTTTTTCATTCGCACAAACTCTATCTCTTGGGTGCGCCTCGGCGCACCTCAACCCTACTGAGAGAAGTTAAGCAATGCCTTTTAGCAATTATAAAAGTATCAGTGCGGTCGCCAAAGAATTCCAAATTAATTACCTGCGGGATAATTTCATTGTCGAAACAGAATTTGCAGTCAGCGAAGTTTTTCGGAATGAATTAGAATTGATTTTCAATGAGGGAGTATTTGACAACTCGGAAATCGCCATTTGTGAAAATATCATTTATCCTGTATTAAAAGAAGTTTGGAAAAATTATCGAAGTAATTTTATCCTCTGGAGTCACCAAACCTTAGTCTATAATGAGAATCTGTCAGGAATTCCAGATTATATATTGGCGAAGCGCTCCCCCCTCGGCACAGTAGTTTTTGACAAGCCCTATTTCATATTAGTTGAAGCCAAGAAAGAGAGCGCATTTGATGAAGGATGGGGGCAGTGTTTGGCAGAAATGATCGCCGTGCAGCGACTTAACAATGAGCCAGAACAAACTATCTTTGGTAGTGTTTCTAATGGGGTAATGTGGCAGTTTGGCAAGCTCAAATTAGAAATGTTTACTCAAAATAAATTTTTCTATACAATTCAGGACTTAGAGCGACTGTTTGCAGCCGTTAACTATGTTTTTAAACAGTGTGAATTACAATTATAGGAGAAGGAAGTTCGGCAACGGATTACTTAACGGATGTAACGGATGTAGCTGAGGTTAGGAAGAAGGAATAAGGAAGGCACCACCAGTGATTTAGACACGGATACACGGATTAATTATCGAGCATGAGGCAGGAGTCAGATGTTGAATAGCGATAATTGCTAAAATAAAAAAAAGACCAAACCAGAAAGGCGATTATTGTGAGCGATTCAACCGTAGACCAGATTTTGAAATTGGCCTCTCAGCGCGCCGATGCGGCTGAGGTATACTACCTGTCGAGTCAAGACACCCCCATCGAATTTGAAAACAATCGCCTCAAATCCCTACAAACCAAAGCACTGCAAGGCGTAGCACTCCGGCTGATTCACTCAGGCAAAATCGGTTTTGCCAGTTCCACTGATTTAACGCGGATAGACGATTTAGTAGATGCAGCAATTCAAACAGCCGAAATCGGCGACCCCGCAGAATTTGAACTCGCCTCCAACTTCCACCTAAAAGGCCCGGAAACCACCTACACTCCGCCCACAACTCAAGAATTAGTCGAAAACGGCAAAAACCTGATCGAGCAAGTTCACGCCTACAATCCCGATATTATGGTAGATGTCGGCTTTCACGTCCGCAGCGGCATCGTGAAAATTGCCACCACGCAAGATTTGTATGCCGAAAGAAGCAGCCAAATAATCAGCGGCTCGATCGCGGGAAATTTGGTCAAGGGAGAAGACTTTATGCAAGCATACAGTTACGACGTAGCGCGCGATCGTCCCCTCGACACCAACAGCATCCTCGAATCACTCCTGGAAAAATACCGCCTCGCCGAACATTCAGCCACCATCACCAGCGGTTCCTACCCAGTATTATTTACCCCCAGAGCCGCCGCTAGCACCCTCGGCGGCCTCTTTGATACCATCCTTTCAGGTCAAGCAGTAGTTCAAAAAGCCTCTCCCCTAGCGGACAAAATCGGCGAAACCTTATTTGACGAACGCTTTACCTTTTTTGAAGACCCCACTTTAGGCCCTTCTGCTTGTCCCTTTGACGACGAAGGTACACCCACCACCCGCAAAATCTTGATAGACAAAGGTACTGTCACCGGATTTTATTGGGATCGCAGGTGGGCAGCTCGCGCCGGTGTACAATCAACCGGCAACGGTTTTCGTGGCGGATTGTCTCGCCCAGGCCCTGATTTGACTAACTTTTGCATTTCCCCCGGAAATACCGCCACTCAAGACTTGATTGCTAGCATGGACGAAGGTCTAATAGTAGAGCAGGTTTTAGGTGCCGGTCAGTCCAATCAGTTAGCTGGCGAATTTTCTGTCAATTTGGACTTAGGCTATAAAGTAGAAAAAGGCAAAATTGTGGGTCGCGTCAAGAATACAATGGTGGCAGGCAGCATTTTTGAAGCGTTTAAAAATTTGGCAGATTTGAGTAGCGAAGCCGAATGGGTAGGCGGTGCAGCCTATTTGCCGAGTATGCTGTTTCAACAGTTGGGTGTAGCTTCCAGGCAATAAGTTCAGTGCGGTTAATTCCAGGTGACGCTGATACTGTTGCTAGAAAAATATTAGCACTCACATCAAAAAAACCCGGTTTCTGCCACCAAGAATCTGTGAAACTGCCCTTCGCTAGCCCCTAAACCGGGTTTTTGGTATGCGGTTCGCAAGTCCAGACGTGGAAATAAAAACACAGAAACAGTGCCGACAATTCAACGCTTTGCTAATTCATGCAAATAGGGAAAAACAGGGAAAAAGGTACAATGAAAGAGCAAAATGTCAAGGATGGAACTCGGAAGAAGAAAAAGCACTTTTTCTTTCTTTTACCTTTGGTTTTTTGCCTTTTAACTCTAGTGACTGGATGCGTTCAGTACGATGTCGGGGTTAACTTTGAGAGTCAAACTCGCGGCGAAATCGTGCAGCACATTAAACTGGGGGAAAGGTTGACGAGCTTCAGCAGCGAAACTGTTGCAGAATGGTTGAAAAGCGTAGAAAGCCGGGTGAGGTTGCTGGACGGAAAAACTAAACGGCTTTCCCCCACAGAAGTTCTAGTGAGGATTCCTTTCAATAATGGAGCAGAGTTGCAAGACAAGTTCAACCAATTTTACAATCCGATCGCACCAACCACAAAATATCGGACCGGAAGTCCGCTAGAAACAGATTTGCCCAAGTTTGAATCTCACCTTAGTGTCAAGCAGAATAATTTGTTATTGGTGCTGCGAAATCGGTTGAGTTTGGAATTGGATTTGCGCTCTCTTTCACTGCTTTCTTCTAATGGCAGTCTGCTGCTGAGTCCGGGGGGACTTTTGGAGCTAGACTTTAGCTTGAACACCCCTTGGGGCGCAAAAAGTATTGAAACTGTCGCCGGTGCGCTGGTTCCCGAAACCTATCAGCAAGGAAAACAGTTAGTTTGGAAGCTCAAACCCGGAGAAGTTAACTATTTGGAGGCGATATTCTGGATTCCCAGTCCCGTAGGAATTGGGGCGCTGATTATTGCCTTATTTGTGGCTGCGGGCATTGCTTTGAAATATCAAATATTGCCAGCACTCTTAATCGCCAAGAAACCCCAAAACATCGGTCAAACCTAAAGAGGATATGTCCTGCTGGGGCGGGTTAACCAATCTCTTCAATCAACTCTCACAGTTCCAATAAACCCGCCCCTCCCCGGATATTATGGTTAATTGACCAGATTTGAGCTTATCAAAAAAACTAGCAGTATCTGCCAAAAACCAGTTGACAAATGATCAAGAATTTGCTTAACCTGAATTGAGAATTAGGAACAGAGAAAATGCGAGCGCTAAATTTCTTCTTCATCTTTCTGATTTGCTTGGCTCTAGTATTTTTCAGTATCGAAAATACACAGCCCGTCGCGATTCAAGTTATCCAAGGCGTCCAAGTTAAAGCTCCGCTGTGCGTAGAACTAATTGTAGCGACCGGATTAGGGGCAACACTAGCGTGGCTGTTCAGTCTGTGGTCGAGAATGCAGCGAACCCTCGCGTCGCGCCAACAGCTCCGCCAAGTTCGCGAAAAAGAGCAGCGGATTCAGGAATTAGAACAAAATCTTGAACGCTATAAAGCAGAAGTAGAAGCCAAACAACCTTTGTTAGAAAGTGCAGAACCGATAAGTTTAGAAATAGCAGCCATTGAGGGCACAACTGCTGAAATAACCGCCAATTAACTTGATATGCTCTCTCGTTTTCTCAGAGGGAAAATCTAAAATCTAAAATCTAAAATCTAAAATCGAATGGCCGTTTCCCGAGACCAAGATGGCTTAGAAACGATTTCCGAGGGGATCGCAATTTTAATTGACCTAGCGGAACGGGGAGAAATTGATCCTTGGGACGTTAAGGTAATTGAAGTGTTCGATCGATGTCTGAGCAAGCTTACGAACGCCTGCGATGCAGATCAGAGTAAGGATTTCTCCGATTTGTCCCACTCCGGCCAAGCGTTTTTGTACGCTTCAATGCTGGTGTTGCTCAAAGCAGAAAGTATCGTCCTCTCCGAACCCCCCCCTAATCCCGACTCGGCCGAGGAGGCGACGCTAGAAGACGCAGAGCACTCAGGCGGGCGACACTTGCCGCAGCATTTAGAGCGGCAATTGCGCCGTCGCGGTGTAGCTCAACTACCGCAAAAACGCCCGGTGACTCTCCCAGAACTGATTGAGCAGTTGCAGCTAATGAAAGCAGCAATGGAGCAGACTGTGACCCCCCGGCGCCGCCCTACCTCAAAAATGCGATCGCAAGCGGCCCAGGCTATCTTTGAGCTAGCTCACCAAGAAAATCTCGTAGAAACCGCTAGTGAACTCGAACGGTTTCTGGCTCAGCGGGGTTCGGAAATTGACGAGGGTTGGCTGGACTTGGACAAATTGCTAGAACTCTGGCATCATAACGATTTGCACTCTCCTGTCAACCCAGAACACCCAATATCGACTGGGGAAGTTCACTTGCCAAATCACGACCGCGTGGGTATCTTTTGGGCGTTGTTGCTGCTGTCGGCTCAGTCTAAAGTAGAGTTGCTTCAAGAGGAGTTTTACCAAGACCTGAAAATCCGCGCGCTTTGAGCTTGCAGGGTATTAGGTTCTCGGGGGAAACTAATAACTATGGCACTGCGTCGGTTAAGATTCCAGACAGAATCTCGCTCTATGGCATTCTGTTGCTGAGTCCCGAATGCGGAGAGCGGGAGTGTGAAGTTCTTGGTGATTCCCGATACCTGGTTTCTTAAATCCAGGTAAATTCGGAATAAATGATTGATAGCCTGGTACGATGTCGCCTATAAACAGGTCAGGATTTTGCTGTGCTCGATCGATTCAACGATCGCAACCGCTAGCATCTAATTGTTGAGTTTATATCAATTAACAGAGGGTTGAGGAAGTTAATAATGAAAGCGATGATTCTGGCGGCCGGTAAAGGCACTCGCGTCCGTCCCATTACTCAGACAATACCCAAACCGATGATTCCCATCCTGCAAAAGCCAGTGATGGAGTTTTTGGTCGAATTGCTCCGCCAGCACGGATTTGACGAAATTATGGTCAATGTTTCCCACCTGGCAGACGTGATTGAAAACTACTTCCGCGACGGTCAAAAGTTTGGGGTACAAATTGCCTATTCTTTTGAAGGGCGAATTGAGGACGGAGAAATGATTGGAGAGGCTCTCGGTTCGGCTGGTGGCATGAAACGAATTCAAGACTTCTCGCCGTTTTTTGACGATACTTTTGTGGTGCTGTGCGGCGACGCTTTGATTGACTTGGACTTGACTGCTGCTGTGAAGTGGCACCGCGAAAAAGGAGCGATCGCTACTATTGTTATGAAATCGGTTCCCCGCGAGGAGGTTCCCAGTTACGGAGTGGTGGTAACAGACGAGTCTGGCAAAATAAAAGCTTTCCAAGAAAAACCTTCTGTAGAGGAAGCTCTGAGTACCGACATTAACACTGGTATTTATATTTTTGAACCGGAAATATTCGATTACATCCCCTCGGGTGAGGAATACGATATCGGTTCGCAGTTATTCCCCGCGCTAGTAGCAGAAGGCGCCCCTTTTTACGGGATTAGCATGGACTTTGAGTGGGTGGATATCGGCAAAGTTCCTGACTATTGGCGGGCAATTCAGAGCGTGCTCCTGGGACAAGTTAAAAATGTTTCGATTCCCGGAATTGAAGTACGCCCCGGCATTTACGCTGGTTTGAATGTAGCTGTTAACTGGGATAAGGTTGATATTACTGGGCCTGTTTACATTGGCGGGATGACGATCATTGAGGATGGAGCAACAATTATCGGCCCGACAATGATCGGCCCAAATTGTTGGCTTTGCAGTGGCGCCACTGTGGAAAACAGCGTGATTTTTGAGTATTCCCGTTTGGGCCCGGAGGTGCGGTTGGTTGACAAACTGGTGTTCGGGCGCTACTGCGTTGATAAAACCGGGGCTGCGATCGATTTGCAAGCGGCGGCTCTCGATTGGCTGATTACTGACGCTCGCCAAGTTTTACCGACTCAAGACGGAGAGGAGCGGCGGGCGATCGCAGAAATTCTCCGTCCTGAATAATTGCTAATTGCTCAAGGTAAGGTGCGCTAGGCGCACCCTACTTTTACATTGATGATCTCAGCTTTTAATTCTGGTAATGTGCTTAAGTTGCACCCTACATTTTAAGACTGAAGATAAGTATATTGGCTGAGACTCCGCTCGTAATTTTGCAGCAAAAGTTGGGCCTCGGAAAGAGTAATTTTATTTTGCTGCAAAGCTGCTTCTGTCTGACGGCGGATGCTTTCCACCAAATTTTCTGAATCGTACTGTACGTAGCTGAGGACTTCTTTCATAGTGTCTCCTTTCACAACGTGTTCGATATGATAGCCAGAAGGTGTTAGCTGAATGTGAACTGCATTAGCATCGCCGAATAAGTTGTGAAGGTTGCCCATAATTTCTTGATAAGCACCTCCCAAAAAGAGCGCCAAATAGTAAGGTTCTCCAGGTTTGAGACTATGCAGTTCCAAAACCGACTTCACATCTCGCAAATCAATAAATTGGTCGATTTTGCCGTCGCTGTCGCAGGTGATATCGGCTAAAATACCGCGCTGAGTTGGTTCTTCTTCGAGTCGGTTAATTGGCATAATAGGGAACAATTGGTTAATTGCCCAACTGTCTGGTACTGACTGGAAAACAGATAAGTTGATGTAATAAATGGACGCCATCACCTTTTCTAGGTCTTCCAAATCCTCCGATACATATTGTTTTTGCCGCGCGATCGCCTGTATTTTATCGCAGCAAGCCCAGTACAACTGTTCGGTTTTCGCCCGTTCCGCCATTCCCAAATAGCCTAAGTTAAATAAACTGACTGCTTCTTCCTTGAATTGGATAGCATCGTGATAAACTTCTTGGTAATTTTCGGGACTGATAGATTGGTAAATTTCGTAGAGATTGCGCGGAATTTGGTGCGCGTTTTCATCTACTGGTTCTGGTACTTCTCTGGGGACATCGCTAGTACCGAGTACGTCAAAAACTAACACTGATTGGTGAGAAGCGATCGCCCGCCCGCTTTCGCTAATGATAATTGGAACGGGGATTTTGCGCTCGTCGCAGGCATCTTTCACTCCCGCTACTACGTCGTTAGCGTAGTTTTGCATATTGTAGTTTTTGGAAGCGTGGAAGTTTGTTTTAGACCCGTCGTAGTCAACGCCGAGTCCACCGCCTACGTCCAAGTAGTTCATATTAGCTCCCAATTTAGCTAATTCTACATAAATGTGGCTGGCTTCTCGAATGGCGTCTTTGATGACACTAATTGAGGAAATTTGAGAGCCGATGTGGAAGTGCAATAACTGCAAACAATCGAGCATTCCAGCTTTTTCTAGTTCGCCGACTGCACGGATAATTTCAGGAATTGTCAAGCCAAATTTTGCCCGATCGCCCGTGGAACCTCCCCAGCGGCCAACCCCTTTTGTAGTGAGTTTTGCTCGCACTCCCAAAATCGGTTTAATTCCTAATGCTTTGCTCGCGACAATTGCGAGTTCTACTTCCTCTATTTGCTCCAGTACAATTACGGAAGTTTGCCCTAGCCGCTGCGCCAAAATAGCAGTTTCGATGTATTCGCGGTCTTTGTAACCATTACAAATTAACAAAGCGCCTGGGTTTTTTAAGGTCGCCAAAGCTATCATTAATTCCGGTTTGGAGCCGGCTTCGAGCCCGAAGTGATGGGGTTGACCGAAACGCACCAAATCTTCAATTAATTGTCGGTGCTGGTTGCATTTAACTGGAAAGACACCGCGATAGACATTTTTGTAATTGTACCGAGCGATCGCTCTGGCAAAACACGAATTTAAGCGCTCGATCCGGTCTTCCAAAATATCAGAAAATCGAATCAGCAGGGGCAAAGCCAAATTTCGCTGTTTCAGGGATTCTACCAGTTCGCACAAGTCGAGGGAACCGCCGCGATCGCCCTTGGGAGAAACTGTAACGTGACCGGCTGCATTGATCGAAAAATACGGTTCGCCCCAACCTTGAATGCGGTAGAGTTTCTCACTATCTTCTATTGTCCAAGATTTTTGTGGCAGTTGAGCCGCCGTTACCAAAGCACTGTCTGGTGCCGCCAAACTCGTGACTGTTGGCGAGTGAGTCGATAGGGGATCGAGATCGGAGAAAGCAGCGGTGGCTGGGGAACTCATAAAAATACTCGGTAAGTGGGAAACTCACTGGCTTGAGCCAAGAGAGGAAAACGGCGCGGCGATTTCAATCGCCTTGAATCCCCTTGCGGGGTTGGAGAGGTATGATTGCCTCTCCAATACGGGGTATGGTTGCCCCGTCTCCCTTTCGGGGTAATGTTCGCTTCGCCAAGGTTATAAAGGCTTGTCACGCTTACAGCACTGTCTCAGTGACTTTAAGACTGTTTAACTGTAAACAACAGAGCGGAAAACTAGCGTCGCATTCTCCGGTGTTATGACCTGAATAACGTAGTCAGCTAAGACTTAGGCTGGTCAGCACAGCTTGCTTGATCTCTCTTACAAGCTCAGTGGCTTTAGCCCTGAGTTACTGACCTTATCGGAAACCTCTTTTAGGAGTGGTCAAATAGATAGTTTATCGCATATATCGGGTTTCCTGATCCAGTTGAAAAATCACTTTGGCTACACGGGCCGGCGATTTTAGATTTTAGATTTTAGATTTTAGATTTTAGATTTTAGATTTTAGATTTTAGAATTGACTCTACAGATGGATGAAGGTGGGGGATTGAACAAAAATCTCAACCGTAATAGCTCTGCTGGACTCCTTTCTTCAACCAAGTATCCCTATGCAGGTGAACTCGGAAACCGGGTTTGCGAGTTCACCTGCACCAAGAGAGTTGTCGGACGATCGCTCGCCCGACACACACTAACCAAAAATCACCTCCGGCGGCGCCATGTCAGCCCCCACAATGATTCTCCCGTGACTATTAGACTTCTTCAAGCCCGGTTGAGGTGCTTTTTCTGGGGTCTTCTGAGCCGGTGCAACTGAGGCTGGCGGTGTCACCTGCGGTTGAGGTACTGCCTGTGCTCCTGGCACCACGGGTTGCTGCGACAGCCAACCCAAACCCCCTACAGCCCCAGCCATCAAAGCGGTGTAGCCGATGTACAAATGCACCGGACGCATTTGAAAGCCTTCGCTTGAGTCGGAATCGGAAACAGACACATACATACTGGGAATTGGACTCGGAGCGGGTTTGGGCAAAGCATTTGCCATAGCGCTGCCGTCTAGTCCCAAGGCGTCGCCAAGTCTGCGGATAAAACCTCTAACGTAAATATCTTGGGGCAGTTTGTCGATTTCCCCATTTTCGATCGATTCGATGTGGTGCAGCGGCACGAGAGTTTGACTGTGGAGTTGCTGCAGGGATAGGGAGCGAACTTGCCGTCCCTTACGCAATTCTCTACCCAACTCCCGCAGGCACTCTTCTCGCTCTTGAACTGCTTTTGCTGCTTCTTCTTCCTTGGTGAGTTTTTTCGGCTTCTTGGGAAAACCGAACCCTGGGAAGGATTTTCCGGGGACGGTGACAGTTGCAGGTGGAGCAGACTCGACTTTAATTTCGTCTTGGGGCGCTTGTTTGCTGTCTTCAGAAGTGTTAGTGTCTCGATCGGAATTTTCTGTGTCGGACTCGGTTTGGGGCGGCGCTTCCACACTAGCGCTGCGCCAATAGAAAACAGGAGCAGCTACTGGTGGCTCCAATTCTTGAATTTCTGTCACGGTATCAAAGGCGGGACTTAAAGCAGGAAAACTCTGTTCGGCTACTTGCGGTTCAATTTTGTTTTGTTTGGGAAATCGGTCAAATGCGAGCTTGACGGCTTCTCTGCTAACTGCTCTAATTAAAATTTCGGCAGCGGAGGCTGCTTCGCCCAACATTGTTTGCAGGCTTGCTAGAGCTTGGCTATAGGTGTCGCTACAGAGGAGTTCAGTTTCTATTTGACCTAGGACAGAACGAAAACTTTCTTGAGAAATTTCAATAGTTGGGTGATCTGTCACCCCAAAATAAGCCTCGGGTTTCAGTGCCATGATATTCATGTTGTCTTAGTAGAAGGTATCTGAGTACGTTCTTCGACAGGTTGGCAGTGATTCCGGATGTGGGTTGGGGGAGAGTGGGAGAGTGGGGCATCGGGCATCGGGCATTGGGCATCGGGCATCGGGCATCGGGCATCGGGCATCGGGCATCGGGCATCGGGCATCGGTTGCCCCTCACCAATAACTATTGTTTGTGGATGCGATCGAGCAAAAAAAGAGCCCCGAAAATCCCGACAAAATGGGCAACAGTGGCGTGAGTATTGGCGAGTACCACAAATATATCTAGCGGCTGAATAAATCGGCCCAAATCAACTGCGGCACCGAACAAGGCTTGCGGCTGAGCTAGAGATTTGGCTAAAAGCGTGCCGCTGATGGCTTCTGCGCCGATCAGCGTCAGCACCATTCCGGATAAGTTGCTCCAAAGTGCCAGCCGCACTTCTTTGATGGTGTCTGCTTTTTTGGGACGGACAGCGTTAGCGGGCGATCGCAGTTGTCTCGACAAGCGGGTGAAGCGGAAAGAGCGATATACGCTGTAAGCGAGTACGGCCAGCCCGCAAATGGCAAAAAATACGCCGCCGCCCGTGCCGGCACTGGTTGAACCCGCAGCGGCGGTAGCCCTGGGGATGGCGAAGGGGATGGCAAAGAGCAAAATGATCGCCGCTACCACCCCTAGCACTACCTGTACCCAGAAGCAAACCCAGCCTGTTGTACGAAGGGCAAAGGCTACTCGCTGTACCGCGACAGGAAGCTTATCGTTATCTAACTGATTAGTCATATTTTGAGCGGGTATAATTAATTGGCATTAGTTGGCAGCAGTTTTTTCTCTTCGGGGACGGTTGACGGCGGTTAACCCTCTTTATAATAGAAGTAGCAATGTTTAAGATTTGTAACTAACATTGGATTTCACATTTGAATAGCGTCGATCGCCAGGTACCCAAAGCAATGACACAACTACAACCCACCGTCACTCCCAAACTGGAACAGCCAAAGTTTGGCTTCAACAGCTACGCGGAACGTCTTAACGGTCGAGCCGCGATGATCGGTTTTTCTTTAACTTTAATTATCGAGTATGTCACAGGCCAGGGCTTGCTGTCCTGGTTAGGTCTCAACTAATTTTAGCAACGGCGCGGTCAGCGTTACACTTTGCCTTGACTCTTCCGGCAGCGGGTGTGACTTCTGCTGACCGCGACACATTCGGGAATTGATTAAAATATTAATTAGAAACAAGCCCAGCGACTTTTCTGCCGAGAGAGATCTGTTCCCGAATGCAATAGCTGGCTTTTGGAGGTGTATATGGGGTGGAATTTTGATTTGACAAGCTTGGCAATTTTGCCTCGCTCCCGTACAATTCCCCACAGGCGAGAAGATTAATTTAGGTGAAGCTAGTCTTTGAGCTAGAAATCCCGATCGTTCCGCCAACTCTAAGTTTTAGAGATTGTAAATAAATATAGAACAGAGTAAAACCAAATGAATGCTTCGTGGACGCGACTTTTGAGGTCAGCTTACCGTAGAGAACCAATTACCAGCTTTGTTGTGACAGTCGGCGTTGTCGATGCAGCCATCGGCAGCATCGGTGCGAGTGGCTCTTTATTGGCTTTTGGGCTTGGCACCGCTGGGGTGGCGATGGCTCTCCGCTGGTGGCAATTTTACCGCTCTGGAGCCGAACAACCCGCACCTGCTCCCGAATACTATCTTCCTCCTCAGTCTTCTAGACCTCAGTTGCCCGTGCTTAATGTGTCTAAAAAAAATCCTCCTTATTAAGATTACGGGGCAATGGTGACTGGGCGATGTGCCGATCGACTCCCTGGATCTGAGGCACTAAAAGATAGGGCAAGAAAGTCTTTCGATCTTGGATGCTTGGTTTATGAATATTTCTGTTGCCGAGAAACTGTACAAAATTGGCTCTGTAGCTGCCTGTAGTGGTTTGTCGGTGAAAACTGTTCGTTACTATGAGGAGATGGGCTTGCTGTCTCCTGCGGTAAAGCGATCGCCCGCTGGTTATCGCTTGTTTGGCGAAACGGTATTTAACAGGTTGGCGTTTATTAAACGATCTCAGACTCTGGGTTTGAGCCTTCAGGAGATTAAGGATATTTTACAAGTTCGCGATCGGGGGGAGTTGCCTTGCTCTGAAGCGAAGCAGCATCTCACGGCTAAGGTAGAGGAAATTTCCGTGCAAATTGCAGCCTTAGAAACTTTGAAGAGGGAGTTGCAAGGCATTCTCAACTGCTGGCAAGAGCAACCTTCGCAGGCGAGCATTACTCGCACGATTTGTCCGAACATTCAGCGGGATTGAGCAGCAGAAAGATACAAAAAAAGGGAAGGAATTATCGGTTTCCTTCCCTTGATGGTTTTGTTGGTGGTTTTGTCGATCGTGTTGAGCTTTTAACTGTTTTCGCAGAGTTTGCTGTTGCTTTTTGAGTTGCCGAGCTCTGGCTGAGCCGCCTTTACCTTTGGAGTTTCTACCCTCGCTGCGGGGAGACTCCCAACTTTTTAGTCTCATGTTTTTCATTGTTTGCACTACTTCTATAGTACACCGCCAGATTTTCACTGTCAAGTATTTTTGAGAGCGATATTTCCTAGTATGAACTCTTGACTGATGGGGATTTGCTACAGACATAGCGATGCTGCGCCCATTGCCTGCGGCTGGTTACGCCTACAGGCTTTTTGACAATTTGGGATGTAAGGGCGATCGCATGATTTAATCATACTTGTATGCTCAGTAATTAATTAATGAGTGGAATTAATCGCCAAATCACCCTTGACAGCAGGCACATTGC
Organism: Microcoleus sp. B3-D2; assembly: GCF_036705345.1. NCBI lineage: Bacteria > Bacillati > Cyanobacteriota > Cyanophyceae > Oscillatoriales > Microcoleaceae > Microcoleus > Microcoleus sp. B3-D2. The sequence goes on along the minus strand of NZ_JAUBUG010000049.1, from coordinate 14,364 downwards.
TAAACACTTGCCAGACACGCCACAAATGAGAAGACTGCTTAATAAAGGACGTGCTGCTCATATTTTTAACGATGAGGCTACTATGAATCAGGTAGCTCAAGCCATAATAGAAGATGGAGAATTTACAGGTACGATTCGGGGCTACGATCGTTATGGTATGTTTTTTGCTGAATCAATTGGTTATAGAGTTGACCCGGATGGTAGCCGTCTTTTACTTTACTACGGAGAGATAAAAGTTGATGCAGAAAACCGATACCACGTTACGCCTCGAAGCCGATTTAGTGAAGAATAACTGGGAATTTACAGAGGTATGGATCGATCCAAATCTTTCACCGCCTTATCTGCTTTTGTTACTAAGTGACGCTGAGGGAAATTGTCGGATATACGATCCGGCTGAGGGTTATAAAGTTGTGTTTTCTAGTCAGAGTTATGATGAGGCGCAGTATTGGCTTTTAGAGGATGAGTATGAACCCGTAGAAGGGCGGCTGAGTGTGTCGGAGTTAGTTTGAATAATTCATGTAGGGGCGATCGCGCTTTTTGACAATTTGGGATGTAAGGGCGATCGCTCTTCTTCTAAAATGGGGATAGTAAGGCTTACTTACTTTCTTCCAGTAAACTTTCAAGCATTGGAGTTAGAATTTTCACGACGGGATTATTTGTAAGTTCCATTAGTGCTGCTACTCCACCAGCTTTCAAAGCTTTAAGCACCTTTCCCTTCACATCAGGTTTTTTTTCAATTTCTTCGATAGCTTTCGCTGCAACTGCTGATTTCTCGGCAACAGTTTTTGTTGGGTATGTCTCAGATAACTGATCTAAAAGCTCCTGAACTTCTTTTGCTGCTTCGGCTAGAGTTTGCTTTTGTTCGGGTGAGTAATTATTAATAGTCCCACCTATTTGCTCAGCCTCTACTTTTTCACTGTAGCCAACACCTATTGAGGCGTGACTTGAATCAATATTTACTTTGCGTTCTGTCATAATCTCTCCTTACCTAGTATTAACTATTATCTATTATCTATTTTGCCACCTATTTGTCCAGATTGCAGTTGCTCAGCATAGCCAACACCTATTGTGGCATGATTTTGGTTAATATTAATTACCTTGATATCTTCTATGTCACTCTCCATAAATTGGCATAGTTGTGAAATTACATCTCTGACGCCTGATTTATCGGTAGTGACAAATATTACATTGTCTCCAGAATTTACGTATAATTCAAGCCCTATTCGTTTTGGCTGCAAAAGGTTGTCAATAACTCCAGCACATCCTAATAAAAGGATTAGTATTCCAAATCCTTGTGTCGTTTTGTCGCTTTGGTAAACTAAACCGGTGCCTAAAATAAGGAATATCAAGATAACTAGAGGATGTACTTTATAAGGCGTTTTTACATTTGCAAATCCAAATCCAGTAACGTTACGAAATTGATAAACATAAGAGCCAAATTTAACTACTTTTTTAGTGACGACTATAGCTTCTGGTTTGTCTATTACAATAACTTTATCATTTTGCCGCTGTATGTTGTTTCCCATACTTGTACTCATACCTTTTCTCCTACCTAGTTTATTTAATGGTGTTATTATCTTGCAAGTCCGATATACTGACTCAACTTAATATTTTTCAAATTTGACCTGCGTAGCGCACCACTATAGTTTGAGTAAAAGTAATGATTTGGTAACGGTTTAGTTATTATCATTTTGCCCGATTTTATAAATTTTGTCTAGTAAAACAAAGTAGGATTTAGCTGGTATTTATTAATTTTTATTACCGTGAATCAGTAGCAAATAGTATAATTTAGTTGCTAAAGTATCAAACGGTAGGATAGAGTAGGATAGCAATCAGCCAAACTAAACCCCCCCACTCCACCTATGGAAGTTCAGGAAGTCTTAAAAATCGCTGACGAAATCGTATTCGCTAAGACAGGAAAACACCTCGATCATCTACAGGAAGCTATATTGCGTGGCACTTGGCAACGCCAGAAATACCCAGAAATTGCCAAAAATTGCTACCGTAGCGAAGCTCATGTTAAGAAGATGGCATCAAAATTATGGAAAGTTTTATCAGAAACATTAGGCGAAGATATCAATCAATCCAACTTTCGATACACAATGGAAAGACTGCAATTATCCATAGTTGAATCAAACTTTGGAAACTATTATGCACAAATTGATAATTTCAGTGTTTGTGAGAACAAGTCGCATCCCTCAGAAATCTCAAATACAGAAAAACCTAATCAGGCAATTTATAACCAAACTAAATCAAAAGTTCGTCAAGATTTAGCTGACGCACCAGAACCCAACCTATTCTATAACCGCACATCCGAACTCACCACCCTCGAAAACTGGATTTTAGGCCGCACCCGCCTCATCACCATCTTAGGCTTATCCGGTATTGGCAAAACCGCCCTTACTCTCCAACTAATCTCACAAATTCAACACGAATTCGACTACATCATCTGGCGAAGTCTCCGCAACTCTCCACCGCTGGCATCACTCCAAACCGACTTAATTAAATTCTGTAGGGGCGATGCCCCCGTGCCCGCCCCCTCCCTGCCCGCCCCCTATCCAGAAGAAAGGGCAACCACGGGGGGATTGCCCCTACTAGAATATTTACGATCGCACCGCTGTCTGATCATCCTCGATGATATCCAAACCATTTTCAGCAGCGGACAACTCGCAGGAAATTACCAACCTGGATATGAAAATTACGGCGCATTCTTCAAACAAATAACAGAATCATCCCACAACAGTTGCTTAATCCTCCTGAGTTGGGAAAAACCCAGAGAAATAGCCGCCTTAGAAGGCGAAAACCGCCCCTGCAAATCTCTGCCACTCAACGGCTTAGGCCCCGAAGCACAAGAAATATTCAGAGAAAAATGTTTAGCAGAACCGGAGAAATGGTCAGAACTGATCGACCTTTACCGAGGCAATCCCTTATGGTTAAATATAGTTGCCACATTGATTCAAGACTTATTCGGCGGTAGCGTTTCCGAATTCCTCTCCTATGATACCCTATTCTTGGGAGACTTAGAATCACTCCTGCACCAGCATTTCGCTCGCCTAACCGCATCCGAACAACAGGCGATCGCATGGCTAGCCAATACCCCCGAACCAGCCGACATCTCAAAAATACCAGAAAACCTGCAACTATCACCGCCAGAACTCTTGAAAGTCATGCAATCTTTAGGACGACGGTCATTAGTTGAAACAGTAAAACAAAATGGGCGATCGCACTTTACGATCGCGCCAGTAATCAGAGAGTATATAACCAACAAAAAATGAAAATCGCAACCTGGAACGTCAACTCAATCCGCACCCGCATAGAACACGTTACTAGCTGGTTGCAAACAAACTCCCCAGACGTTCTATGCCTCCAAGAAACCAAAGTTACAGACAAAGACTTCCCCCTAGAACCCTTCATCAACCTCGGCTACAACTGCTACATTTCTGGTCAAAAATCCTACAACGGCGTAGCCATTCTCAGCCGATCGCCCCTAACGCAAATCAGCACCGGATTTACCCCCCTTCTCGGCGACGAAACCACAGGTATTTTTGACGAACAAAAACGCCTAATAGCGGGGATTATAGACGATATTTGCATTATTTGCGTATACGTTCCCAACGGTTCCGAAGTTGGCAGCGAGAAATATGAGTACAAGCTAAAGTGGCTCAAACTGCTGCAAGAATACCTCAAAATAGCACTAGATAAATCCCCCAACTTGTGCATTTGCGGGGACTTCAACATCGTCCCGGACGATCGAGATATCCACAATCCCAAAGCCAATGCTAACTCCGTCGGCTTGTCTGTCGCCGAGCGCCTCGCACTAACAGAAATAATAGAATTAGGATTAAACGACCCCTTTCGCAAATTCACCACAGAAGGAGGTCATTATAGCTGGTGGGACTACCGGGCCGCCGCATTTCCCCGCAACAACGGCTGGAGAATCGACCACCATTATCTCAGCCCTCCCCTGTACGAACAAGCAAAAAACTGTACAATAGACATTGCTCCCAGAAAATTAATCAAACCCAGCGACCACGCCCCCGTAATTGTCGAAATTTGATTTATGAGTTATAAATAAAACTAAGGCAAAAGAAACCCGGTTTCTACCATAAATCTTAGGTTTAGCAACGATAAATTTAAGAAACCAGGTTTCTCGATCCTATGCGTAAGTCCCGATCCAGTTAATAACAACCAACAACTAAAAATCATGTTCTTAGTAACCGGAGCAACAGGCGCACTAGGCCGCCGAATTGTACGAGAAATCAGACAGCAAGAAAAGCCTGTCCGCGCATTCGTTCGCCTCGCATCTCGCTACTCTGAACTAGAAAACCGAGGCGCCGAGATTTTTATCGGCGACTTAAAACAAGACAAAGATATTAAAAAAGCCTGCCAAGGAGTGCAATACATCATCAGCAGCCACGGCACCGGCGGCGACGTTCAAGCAGTACACTACCGCGCTAACATAGAATTAATCGACTGCGCCAAAGAAGCCGGAGTGCTGCACTTTGTCTTTATTTCGGTACTGGGAGTCGATCGAGGATACGAAGATTCCGCAGTATTCAAAGCCAAGCGAGAAGTAGAAAAATACCTGCAAAACAGCGGATTGAATTATACAATCTTGCGGCCTGCCGGTTTTGCTTCCAGCTTGTTACCGCTAGCAGAAAGATTTCGAGAAACCGGACTTTACCTGCTGATTGGCGATGGCAAAAACCGCACATCTGTTGTCAGTACCGACGACTTAGCAAAGATTGCCGCAGACTCGCCAACAGTCGAAGGCGCCCGCAACCAAATTCTGCGAGTCGGTGGCCCGGATGTGCTGACAAGAGACGACATTCCCCGGATTTTTGGACGGATATTCAATCGCGAACCGATGGTAATCAACCCGCCGCTGGTTGTGTTTGACGGTTTGAGAAATGCCTTGGGTTTATTGAATCCTCAAGCTCAAAAAGACTTAGGAACTTTGCGGGTATTGCTGGGTAACGAGTATTTCTGCACTCCCGAAGAAGTGCAAAACTTGGAATCAACCTACGGCATGAGAATGGAATCCTTAGAAAGCTTTTTGCGACGCAATTTGAGCGTCTAAAGTGCTGCTAGTAATTCTCGTTACCAGGCTCTGCCTGGTAATGAATATCGGGAGGCTCTGCCTCCAAATTCTTGTCTCATTTTAATGGAGGCCAAGCATCCCGATATGCGTCTCCCGGCTCTGCATGGAAACGAACAAAATGTAGCGCCAAATCGCAACTGGAAAGCATTTAAGCAGAAATAGGTAGTGGTTCAGCACCAATATAGCTGGTAACTGCGATCGGCGGAGAAGTCGGCTTAGCAATCAAATAACCTTGAACAAAAGTTGCTCCCCGTTCCCGCACCCACTCAAACTCCTCCAAAGTTTCCACACCTTCAGCAACAGTTTTAATTTCTAATTGAGCAGCAATTTCTAACATCTTTTCCGTAATGAGTGCCTTATAATAATCTTGATGGACGTTGCGAATCAATTGCATATCCAACTTAATAAAATCGGGACGCAGTTGGTGCATCAAATTTAAATTAGAAGAACCGCTGCCAAAATCGTCCAGGGCAATTAAAAATCCCGCCTCTCGGTAAAACCTCAGAATATTAATCAAGTGATCGATATCAGGAGGGTGCTGAGATTCCGCTACTTCAAAAACAATATTGCTGTGAGGAATTCCCGCTTCATCAATAGCCTGTACTGTTCTTCGCAGGCACGTAGCGGGATCGTAAACTGAAGTCGGAGAAAAATTAATAAAAAGTAGTTCTTTGATATCGTAAACATGGGCTTCGCGGATAGCGCGAGTCCGGGCTAAAACATCTAGTTGAAAAATTAGGCCTGCTGATTCTGCTTGGGCAAAAATCCGACCCGGATAAATTAAGTTTCCTTGCTCGTCAATTCCTCGGAGCAGCGCTTCGTGGGCAAAAATTTTAGAAGTATCTGAGGTATAAACAATTGGCTGAAAATGTGTAGTAATGCGTTCTTCGGACAATAAATCTAACAGCCAATCCGAGTTACTCAAATTAATAAAAGAGTCTAAGGAAGTGCTGCGATAAAAATCGCTAAGTTTTGGCTGTTCAACTTCGTGCATCCACAAAACTTTGGTCTCTTTCAACTCTTGATTTGTCAGCGCAGATGATGCTAGGGCGTTAAACTTTTCTTTGGCTATTCCCTCAAGCATAATGTACAAACACTTGCTCTCTTCTAACAGCCGAAATTCAAGTTCAGCCTTGGTTAGTGCAGAAATAACCTTGGTCAGCGTGTGCGATACTGGAAACCACAGGTATAGACCTCCCCTGCCCTCTATTTTGGCGGGTAATGTTTCGCAGCGAGAGCAGGAGCCGAAGGCTTTGCCACTTATTTGCATTGGAATATCCTCCGGTTTTGGGTTAATTTAAGAGACTCTAAGAATTAACTTTTATTATAAGCTCATTCACCTATTAATTCATCTATCTCAAGATGTAAATCGTGATGAACTTGTATTTAAGAATTCTTGCAGTATTTATACTTGCCTCCGGTTTTAAACCTTGGTCAAAGTTCTCAGCATTGAGCAAGTACGTGTGATTAAAGACAGTCCCAAATCCTCACAGAGGGAGAAGGCAAAGACTTGTTGGCTACTCTCTACTGCTGCTGTGATTCTTTACGCCTTATTCTCTAATTCCCTTTGCCAACACAGTCGCTACAGTTAATTTTTTAGCAAAGGCGAATTAACACGCCCATGAAGCGCAGCTATCCCGTAGGGAATCGCCCGCTCCATTAATTTATCCCAACCACAAATATACACAGCCGGACGATCGCCCAAAACACACTCACTTGTTGGGGCATATCCAATTTAATTTTATAATCGGGATGACAGGATTTGAACCTGCGACCCCCTCGTCCCGAACGAGGTGCGCTACCAAGCTGCGCTACATCCCGAAATTAGTCACTATATTTTAAGGCTATCACATTCAAGTTAAAATTTAGCAACCTCGTATATAATGATTTGTAAAATACTACTCAGGCGGAGACAGACGTGACAGTTAAGCCCCAGTGGTTGCGAGTTAAAGCCCCCCAGTGGGAGCGCGTCGGCAACGTCAAAGAAATTTTGCGGGATTTATCCCTGAATACGGTTTGCGAGGAGGCGTCGTGTCCGAACATCGGCGAATGCTTCAACGCAGGTACTGCGACATTTTTGATTATGGGCCCGGCTTGTACCCGCGCCTGTCCTTACTGCGACATCGATTTTGAGAAAAAGCCCCAACCTTTAGATCCCACGGAACCCCAAAGATTGGCGCAAGCGGTGCAGCGGCTCAAACTCAACCACGTCGTGATTACCTCTGTTAACCGGGACGATTTGCCGGATGGGGGCGCGTCTCAGTTTGTCGAGTGCATTCAAGCAGTGCGATCGGCGATGCCCGATACAACTATAGAAGTTTTGATTCCCGACTTGTGCGGCAACTGGCAGGCTTTAGAAATCATTCTCGCAGCCCGGCCAGAGGTACTCAACCACAATACCGAAACCGTAAAGCGACTTTACCGCAAGGTGCGGCCGCAAGGAAAGTACGATCGCAGCTTGGAACTATTGCAGCGAAGCCGCGAACTCGCACCTGGGGTTTACACCAAATCCGGCATCATGGTGGGACTGGGAGAAACAGACACCGAAATTCGAGAGGCGATGCAGGACTTACGGGCTGTCGGGTGCGATATTTTAACAGTTGGACAGTACCTGCAACCGACTCAAAAGCACTTGAACGTAGAAAACTTTGTGCCTCCAGAACAGTTTGATGCTTGGAGAAAGTTTGGCGAATCTTTGGGATTCTTGCAAGTTGTCGCTTCTCCCTTAACTCGCAGTTCCTATCACGCCGAACAGGTGAGGGAACTAATGAAACTTTACCCACGCTAGCAATTTTAATTTGAGTTGACTCGCGCCCGATCGCACCATTCTCACTAAAACTAGATCAACCCGGTAACAGCGAGGAAAAACCTGCGCTTGATATGCAGGCCTTGGGCAAAAAACCCGGTTTCAGATGCTGGTGTTAGGGGCGTGATGTTAAGCCCGAAGCAGCACGCAACAGCACAACAATTATCGGTCGATCGCCGCCTCAAAGTCGCGACTTAGGCAAAAGAGATCCCGAAACCGGGTTTCTTCCTCAAACTTCTAGGTTTTAATCCAGAAATTTGAGGAATAAACCCGGTTTTTGCGTCAGTCAATAACTCGGTACTGCGGACTATAGCAACTCTGAAGCTCATATGCTGTAATGGATTAAAGTTCTGCGCTCACAACAGCGTATTTAATCAAGAGCGCCGAGTTATATAAAGTTTTATTAAAAAAATGGCTAATTTTCCGAAGTGATCGGGAACCAGGTTATTGGTGATGAAGATTAACTTAACTTCTGACTAACGTCACTTGTTTCTAGCCAGTCACTATCTATACTAGCTACATAAACAAAGAAGTACAACACACTTTTCGGGGCTTCAACCTGTTACATCAGAAAGTTCTTAGCGTTTTCCAGAATCTTGGTAAAACAAGTGGGGCAGCAAAAGTTCGATCGAACAACAGCAGAAAAGTCAGAAAAGTTAGTAAAGAAACACAAAGCGGTGATGCTTCGTCTTAACCAAATGGGCATCTTAATTATAAATAACCGCTAAGCGTAGCATCTTTTCACCCGGAGCAACTGAGAAAATCACTATGCCAGCCACCTCTTTTTACGCTGAAGCTGAATTCGACGAACAACTGCAAGTCAATCCCTTGCAAGGTGATGTGTTGGATGAAGATGCTGAAGAAGCTGGAGACGAACTGCTCGACCAAGACCCAGCAGAGACAGAAGATGCAGACCCAGCAGCAAAATTGCAAAAAAATGCCAGCCGCCGCACTACAGATTTAGTGCGCCTGTACCTCCAAGAAATAGGTCGGGTTCGTCTCTTGGGTAGAGACGAAGAAGTCTCGGAAGCTCAAAAAGTTCAGCGCTATATCAAATTGCTGGAATTACGCAACACCGTCGCCTCCCAGGAAGAAGGGCTAATTGGGCGCTTCGTGCATTTAATTGAAGTGCGCGATCGGTTAGCAGCACAGTTGGGACATAAGCCTTCCCTGGAACGCTGGGCATTAACCGCCGGCGTCGGTGACGTGCCAGAACTCAAGCGAATTATGTCCGAAGGCAAGCGCCACTGGGCAGAGTTAGCAGAGATGACAGTCGAGGCGATCGAAAGAATTCAAGCTGAAGGCATCGAAGCGAAAGACCACATGATTAAGGCGAACCTGCGCCTAGTGGTTTCGGTGGCGAAAAAATATCAAAATCGCGGTTTAGAATTGCTCGACTTAATACAAGAAGGTACTCTCGGACTGGAGCGAGCTGTAGAAAAGTTTGACCCGACGCGGGGCTATCGGTTTAGCACCTATGCCTACTGGTGGATTCGGCAGGGAATTACGCGGGCTATCGCCACTCAAAGCCGCACCATTCGCCTCCCCGTCCACATCACCGAAAAACTTAACAAAATCAAAAAAGCCCAGCGCAAAATTTCTCAAGAAAAAGGTCGGACAGCTACGATCGAAGATATCGCTGTCGAGTTGGACATGACGGCGCCCCAAGTCCGAGAAGTTTTGCTGCGAGTCCCCCGTTCTGTTTCTTTGGAAACTAAAGTGGGCAACGAAAAAGATACAGAGTTGGGCGACTTGCTCGAAACCGACAGCATCTCCCCAGAAGAAATGCTGATGCGAGAAGCTCTGCACCGCGACTTGCAGCAACTGCTGGCAGATTTGACCAGCCGCGAGCGAGATGTAATTCTGATGCGCTTTGGTTTGGGCGACGGACACCCCTATTCGCTGGCAGAAATCGGTCGCGCGCTCGACTTGTCCCGCGAACGAGTCCGCCAAATTGAAGCCAAAGCTTTGCAAAAACTCCGCCAACCCAAGCGTCGCAACCGCGTCCGCGACTATCTGGAGTCTCTAACTTAAATTGAGCCGGTCAGTCAGCGCGATTATTAATCAGGGAGCAAGGCATTCCGCACTTGTGCAGAAGGCATGAGGCATTCGGCAGAAGTAACTATATTTACTTCTAAACCGCTTCTCTGTCCTCTGCAGCAAGTCAATCGATTTTAGATTTTAGATTTTAGATTTTAGATTAAAGGATTGAAGCATTGACCCCACGCATAAATTCGGGGGGCAAGTTTCATCGGATACAGGTTTTTTATTTCTGGACGGATGAATCCGGGGGCTTGTATCCTGGATGCTTTCAGTCATAAAGCTGGTTAAAATTCAAAAAATATCAAAAACCAAATTTTTTCCTCAATCTTTTTTCAATAAGCTGCGATATTTGCAAAATATCTCGATCGTTGTGTATTATTGTCAATAGGCAGACTTTCTTGAGAGGGTCACTATGGCACTTTACACCGCGTCTTCATTCAAATCCGAACTCAATGACAAAGGCTGGCGGATGACTCCCCAACGGGAAACCATCTTGCACGTGTTTCAGAACCTCCCCAAAGGCAATCACCTGAGTGCCGAGGATTTGTACACTTTGTTAAAAAATCGCGGCGAAAACATTAGCTTGTCCACCATTTACCGAACTTTAAAGTTAATGGCAAGGATGAGCCTCCTCCGCGAACTCGAACTAGCAGAAGGTCACAAACACTATGAAATAAATCAACCTTACCCCCACCACCACCATCACCTAGTCTGCGTTCAGTGCAACAGAACGATCGAATTTAACAACGACTCGATTCTGAAAATTGGCATGAAGCAAGCTGAAAAGTCTGGGTTGCACCTGCTAGACTGCCAGCTAACGATTCATACGGTTTGCCACGAAGCTTTGCGGATGGGATGGCCGTCTTTGGTTTCCAGCAATTGGTCTTGTCCGAGGTCGATCGCCCACAACGGCAGCAGCGCCCCGGATTCAGTCGAGTGATAGTACACTATTTTCGCATTTCAAGTACGGCTTGTTACAAGTTTTAACAAAAATCGGTAGCCCAAGTGCGATCGCAGTTACGGGGAAACCGGGTTTCTTAAGAAAAATACATCATTTCAGGAATGAGTCGGAAACGAGAAACCCGATTTCTTTGATGTAGCGTCCGCAAGGCTGGGACTAAAAAGTTTGGCTCAACAAATCGTCGCTGCTGACCCCGTAACTGCGCTGAGCTCGATCGAGGGCGTCTCTCGTCGGAGTATCAAAAACTCCGCTGATCGAGCCTGTGTAAAAGCCGAGGTCTTGCAGCCGCCTTTGTAATTGCTGAATGCTCGATCGAGAGTTCAAACTACTGCTAATTGGAACAGCAGGAACAGCAGGAACAGCAGGAACAGCTAACCGCCCAGCTAATCCGTTTTGGAGATCCGCCAAAGTTGCCGGAGTGGCAATACCCGTCGCCGGTGACAAATTGCGTTCCTGCTGAAACGACAGCAGTGCAAACTCGGTCTCGGCTCCAAATACTCCGTTCACCGGGCCGGGGTTTTTGCCGAGACTTCTGAGCGAAGACTGAAGTTGTCGGACAGCAGGCCCAGTATCGCCCCGTCGCAGACCAGTGGCGATTTGCGGCACAGGCGCTGCTGCCTGCCTGTTGCCTTGCCGCAAAGCCGATCGAGTGCTGCGATCGACCCTTCCAGTCCCGAACAGCCCGCTATCTCTCTGAAAGCGGATCAAAGCTGCTTGAGTTGGTCGATCGAACCAACCGTGAATCTGGCTCCTGTAATAACCCAATTCTTGCAGCCGCCGCTGCACAAATTCTACTTGTCGGCCTCTGTCGCCCAACTCCAGAAAATCTCCGGAATTAGTCTGTTGGTCATTTTCCTCAGTCAATGAGGTAATTTGAGCTGCCCTCATCTGGGCATCGATAGCAGTCAAAGTAGCAGTGTCAGCGCAGCCGTCAGAAACCAGATTGTAATCTTGCTGAAAACGAGTCACAGCGTAGAGAGTGCGTTCCCGAAACTTGCCGTCAACGCCGCCTTCAAAATAGCCCAAAGCTTTTAATTGCCGCTGGATCAAGTCTACCGTCGCCCCTGTGTCCCCGAACCGCAGCCCTTTGCAACCGCCATTTCCCGAAATATTCCCTGGAAGCGTAACGGGGGGAACAGGCCGGGTGGAACCAAACAGCAAAGCTAAAGTTTGCCTATCGGCAACTCCCGTCACCCGCAGTCGATTAATTCGCTGGAAGTATCTAACGGCATTTTGAGTAACTTCGCGAAAACTCCCTGTGGGACGCGCGCTGAAGTAGCCTAGCTGCTGCAACCTGCGCTGGAGAGCAGAAACACCTGCACCTGCGTCTCCAAAACGCAGCTCCCGATAATTTGTATAAATAGTATTAAAAGGTCGATCGTCCCTGGCAAAACTGTTGAGTGCTATCACAGTAGCTCGATCGGGCCTACCAGTCAGCGACAGTTGATAGTCTCGCTGAAAGTTAGTCAGCGCTTGTTTAGTAACCGGGCCGAGTTGACCAGTCGAAGATCTGGGAAAATAGCCGAGTTCCCGCAACCTGTCTTGAACAGAGCGCAAATTTGGATATCCCGGATCTATTTGAGCAAAAGCCGAACCGGCTGCACTCAAAACCGACAGCATCAAAGCCAGAGACAGCAAACGGACGTAAGTCTGACTCGATAGGTTTTGCCACTTGAGCTCATCAAAAATTTTCGACTCTGCGGGTGCTTCGCAAACAAGAGCAAGTTCGAGGTAAGCAAGAGATTCCATAATTTTTTAGTGTGAAATTGTGGGTGGGTTGTGTGAGCAAGCTGCCAAAAATGATTTTTGGCACGCTTGGCTTGGATTCTACCAACGCTAAGTTCTACATGAAAAGCGCGAAGCACCCGTTTTTTTTTTTAAATACCGTCAAAAATAATTACAGGTAATAACCAAGATAGCATCGCTGCTTCTAGAGACGCGAGACTCAGCAAAAAAGTTTGCAGGTATAGTCTTAGCCTTTAAGGTCAAAGGAGAATAAGTTGTGGGGTAGTGCTGGCTAATATTTTATCTGGCTGCCGCTGAAATTACCACAAGACTTGCGAGCAGGCGGTCATCACCTTAATTTGTGGTCTGGTAAAGAGCCTGAAATCGCAGGTTTTTTGTTAAGAAACGCGGCTTCTTCATGTGGCGATTGCGTCTAGGAAAGTACCGCTGATTAACCAAAAAACTAGCCACTAAAAATCCCCACTTTTGCTAGTTGCAAATAGGGCGGGGATTTCTTGATAAGTTGACTTTGTATTAAAAAATCGACCATCGCTTAAATTAAGCCGAACCGATCGCAAATTACAGCTACTGCCGCTGCAAAAACAGTAATTGCGATGGCTACCAGCGGGTTTTGCCCTCTGCTCACCGCAAAAGAGGTAACGACCCCAGCTCCCAAAGCCGCAGTAACAGCAGCAGTCGCCAAATCTCGATCGGGACGTTTGTCGTACATATTTTTTATTGTTGGTAGCTGTTAAGCTGAAAACTTACATCTTGTAATCCAAGCTACCACTCTTGCCTCTGCGCCAGTGACAACAGCCTGGGTTTTGCAACTAACCTTAAAATTTTGCTAAGTTTCTTAACATACTCTCCTGAATAACATAAGTTAGGATTATGTATTTTCGAGTTTTTCTGTTGAGTTTTAGCTGTTGAAACCTTTTGTCTGCTGGGCTTTTATGTCAAATTCAGGATTTTGCAGGGGCGATCGCACCCGCAGTGTCAGCGCCTCAAACTGCTATCGCAAATATCGTAAATAAATTTAACTTGACTTTTATTTATAAATATGTATCTCGCTATTTGGAACCAGAGACAGGGAAAAACCCGGGGTTGGTAAACAACCTGCACACTACGATTGCTTCGCTGCCCTCACAATCAGAGGAGTATATTTTTTGTCTAAGTCCTATTCGCCCTCAACTCTTTCAGTATTGCCACCTTTGACCCAACCTTCGCGATTGCCATCCTCAATCCGAATTCGCTGCCACTCTTTGTCGGGCGACTCTTCCAAAACTACGACTTTTTCCTTGTAACCAACACCGCCAATGCGGTTCGAGTCTCGGCTACCAGTATCCCGGAGAATTAAGCCGATCGGCTGAGTCACCACAGCTCGGTAAGCTCCCGGTTCCAGGGGTTTCGGAGACGGGGCATCGCTAGATGTAGAAACTGGGCTAGCCTGGGCTGTTGACTTGGGCCCAGCGCCGGCAACCTGAACTGCTGTTTTGTCGTTGGGAAAAACAGGTTTTTCGGGCACAGTAGTTAGCTTAGCGGCAAAGTAAAGTGCAGCAGCCACGCTAGCACCTGCCATCAGGACGATCGCGAGCAGAAAACCCACTAAAAATTTGAAAACGCTATATACACTGTTCATAAAACCGCAAATGAAGGAAGAAGGAAGAAGGAAGAAGGAAGAAGGAAGAAGGAAGAAGGAAGAAGGAAGAAGGAAGAAGGAAGAAGGAA